>NZ_JBETMF010000029.1:0-1317 GCF_040427045.1 Agrobacterium vacciniicorymbosi | reverse complement strand
AACCGCACCGGTTTTGCCGGAGGCTCCAACTTCTGAGAATGTGGAGCCATTATGAGTAAGACAACAAACAAGTTTTCACCTGAAGTCCGTCAACGCGCTATTCGTATGGTGCTGGATCACGAAGCCGAGCATCCATCACGCTGGGCTGCGGTCTCATCTATTGCGGGCAAGATCGGCTGCTCGCCAGCCACGCTGCACGAATGGTCAAGAAGACCGAGGTCGACAGCGGTAAACGGGCAGGCTTGCCGAGCGATCTCGCAGAGAAGATGAAGGCTCTTGAGCGCGAGAACCGTGAGCTCCGTCAGGCCAACGAGATATCGCGCAAGGCGTCTGCTTATTTCGCCCAGGCGGAGCTCGACCGCCCCTTCAAGCGATGATCTCGTTCATCGACGAATATCGCGGAGTGTTCGGGGTCGAGCCGATCTGCAGGCTACTGCCGATTGCCCCGTCAACCTACTACGAGAATGTCGCCAAGCGCCTGGGCGTGGATCGCCTGTCGATCCGCGCCCGCAGCGATATCGGCCTGAAGATTGAGACACGTCGTGTCTTCGAACAGAACTTCCGTGTCTATGGCGTTCGCAAGGTCTGGCGGCAATTGAAGCGTGAAGGCTTGGACGTCGCCCGCTGCAGTGTCGCTAGGCTTATGAGGTCGATGAGCCTGCAGGGTATCATTCGAGGTAAGCCGATCCGCACGACGTTCTCGGACAAGTCGGCCCCGAACCCGCTTGACCGGGTTAACCGCCAGTTCAAAGCCCCAGCACCCAACAGGCTGTGGGTTTCGGACTTCACCTATGTCGCCACCTGGCAGGGTTTCGTCTACGTGGCCTTTGTCATCGACGTCTTCGCTCGTGGCATCGTCGGCTGGCGGGCAAGCCGGACAGCACATGCAAGCTTCGTCCTCGATGCGCTGGAGCAGGCACTTCATGATCGGCGTCCCGCTCATACCAGCGGCCTCGTGCATCACTCGGATCGCGGCGTTCAATACGTGTCCATTCGGTATTCCGAGAGATTGGCAGAAGCTGGCATCGAGCCGTCTGTCGGAAGCGTCGGCGACAGTTACGACAACGCCCTCGCTGAGACGATCAACGGTCTTTACAAAGCCGAGGTCATTCATCGACGTGGACCATGGCGCAGCTTCGAGGCGGTGGAATTCGCCACCTTGGAATGGGTCGATGGTTCAATCATCGACGGCTTCTGGAGCCTATCGGGAATATACCGCCAGCCGAAGCCGAGGAACGATATTACGCCATAATGGACGCACCGGCCATGGCAGCATAACTTAAACGAAATGGCCTCCGGCAAAACCGGTGCGGGTCA
>NZ_JBETMF010000028.1:0-1322 GCF_040427045.1 Agrobacterium vacciniicorymbosi | reverse complement strand
TGAACCGCCCCGGATTTACCGGAGACCCCAACTCGTGAGAAGTAGGGTCTATGACAAGCAAGACGACGAACAAATTCTCCCCTGAAGTCCGCGCCCGTGCCGTGCGTATGGTGACGGAGCATGAAGCCGAACATCCCTCCCGCTGGGCAGCGGTATCATCGATAGCGTCCAAGATCGGTTGCTCGGCGCATACCCTCCATGAATGGGTGAAGAAGGCCGAGGTCGACAGCGGCAAGCGGGCTGGCCTGCCGAGCGACGTGGCCGAGAAGATGAAGGCACTGGAGCGGGAGAACCGGGAGCTTCGTCAGGCGAACGAGATTTTGCGCAAAGCCTCGGCATATTTTGCCCAGGCGGAGCTCGACCGCCCACTGAAGCGATGATTTCCTTCATCGACGAACACCGCACGGTGCTCGGGGTCGAGCCGATCTGCAGGCTGCTGCCGATTGCCCCGTCCACCTACTATGAGGTCGTTGCCAAGCGCACGGACGTGGACCGCCTGTCGGCCCGCGCCCGTCGCGACATGGCGATGAAGGTCGAGATACGCCGGGTGTTCAACGAGAACTTCCAGGTCTATGGCGTGCGGAAGGTCTGGCGACAGTTGCAGCGAGAGGGTCACGACATCGCCCGCTGCACCGTCGCTCGGCTCATGAGAATGATGGGTCTTCAAGGCATCATTCGCGGCAAGCCCGTCAAAACCACCGTGTCGGACAAGGCCGCTCCATGCCCGCTCGACCGTGTGAACCGGCAGTTCCGTGCTCCCGCACCAAACATGCTGTGGCTCTCCGATTTCACCTATGTCGCGACCTGGCAGGGCTTCGTCTACGTGGCCTTCGTGATCGATGCCTTCGCCCGGCGTATCGTAGGCTGGCGGGCAAGCCGGACGGCGCAAGCGGGTTTCGTCCTCGATGCTCTCGACCAGGCACTTCATGATCGGCGGCCCGTACATCGCGGCGGGCTCATCCACCACTCCGACAGGGGCGTGCAATACGTGTCGATCAAGTATTCCGAACGGTTGGCAGAGGCAGGTATCGAACCTTCCGTCGGAAGCGTCGGCGATAGCTACGACAACGCTCTCGCCGAAACGATCAACGGCCTTTACAAGGCTGAGGTCATCCATCGCCGAGGACCATGGCGCAACTTCGAAGCTGTGGAGTTCGCCACGCTGGAATGGGTCGATTGGTTCAACAACCGGCGTCTACTGGAGCCCATTGGAAACATTCCGCCTGCAGAGGCCGAGGAACGATACTACGCCATGCTGGACGCACCAGCATTGGCCGCATAACTTAAACCAAACGGTCTCCGGCAAGGCCGGGGCGGTTCAC
>NZ_JBETMF010000027.1:2500-6255 GCF_040427045.1 Agrobacterium vacciniicorymbosi | reverse complement strand
TTGTTTTTGCGTTGAGAAGATATTGATTGTCATGAGTTGCGTTTTGCAGACCTGGCAGCGACCTACTCTCCCGCGTCTTAAGACGGAGTACCATTGGCGCTGGGGCGTTTCACGGCCGTGTTCGGAATGGGAACGGGTGCAGCCGCCCCGCAATAACCACCAGGTCGGCAAAACGCAACATATGTTCATGTGGAACACATGAACATATGATTGCTTGTGATTGGTGTAGCTTATCCTGTTCGCTTGACGCTCACAGGGCACACCAATGGTCGATACGGCACCCTCAGCGATGAGGATACGTTTGACCAAAGCAACATGTTCATGATTTCACATGGAAACTGTTGTTTCGAGAAGCTGGGTGGCATTGCCACTTTTTGTCTTAATATACACGTCTCACTTGACGCATCCGTATGGTGCCTTGCTCGATGTTGGAGCATGCCACCCATACAGGACGCTAGTCCGTCGCGCCTTGTGGCGCGCGCCGTCCGCAGGCCTTTGGCCGTGAGGACAGAAGTCTTCATCGAACTGCGTTCGATGAACATAATCAATGGGAACGAAGAAGTCGATCGAGCTATTAGTAACGGTAAGCTTCATGCATTGCTGCACTTCCACACCCGTCCTATCAACGTGGTCGTCTTCCACGGCTCTGATAGGGAACACTCGTTTTCAGGTTGGTTTCCCGCTTAGATGCCTTCAGCGGTTATCCATTCCGTATATAGCTACTCTGCTATGCCCTTGGCAGGACAACAGATCCACCAGAGATACGTCCATCCCGGTCCTCTCGTACTAGGGACAGATCCTGTCAATATTCCTACACCCACGGCAGATAGGGACCGAACTGTCTCACGACGTTCTGAACCCAACTCACGTACCGCTTTAAATGGCGAACAGCCATACCCTTGGGACCTGCTCCAGCCCCAGGATGCGATGAGTCGACATCGAGGTGCCAAACAACCCCGTCGATATGGACTCTTGGGGGTCATCAGCCTGTTATCCCCGGCGTACCTTTTATCCGTTGAGCGATGGCCCTTCCACACGGGACCACCGGATCACTATGACCGACTTTCGTCTCTGCTCGACTTGTCAGTCTCGCAGTCAGGCTAGCTTATGCCATTGCACTCGACGACCGATTTCCGACCGGTCTGAGCTAACCATCGCGCGCCTCCGTTACTCTTTCGGAGGCGACCGCCCCAGTCAAACTACCCACCATACACTGTCCCGGATCCGGATAACGGACCGCGGTTAGACATCCACGAAGATAAGGGTGGTATTTCAAGGATGGCTCCACGGGAACTGGCGTCCCCGCTTCAAAGCCTACCACCTATCCTACACATGCCTTGGCGAATGCCAGTGTAAAGCTATAGTAAAGGTGCACGGGGTCTTTCCGTCTGACCGCAGGAACCCCGCATCTTCACGGGGAATTCAATTTCACTGAGTCTATGTTGGAGACAGCGGGGAAGTCGTTACGCCATTCGTGCAGGTCGGAACTTACCCGACAAGGAATTTCGCTACCTTAGGACCGTTATAGTTACGGCCGCCGTTTACTGGGGCTTCAGTTCAGAGCTTGCACCCCTCCCTTTAACCTTCCAGCACCGGGCAGGCGTCAGACCCTATACGTCGTATTGCTACTTCGCAGAGCCCTGTGTTTTTGATAAACAGTCGCTACCCCCTGGTCTGTGCCACCCCATACTAGTTGCCTAACATGGGGTCACGCTTCTTCCGAAGTTACGCGTGCAATTTGCCGAGTTCCTTCAACATAGTTCTCTCAAGCGCCTTGGTATACTCTACCTGACCACCTGTGTCGGTTTCGGGTACGGTCTATACGGTGGAGCTATTTCCTGGAACCTCTTCGCCGCACATTCAATCCAATAAGAATGTACAACACACGAGATCCGTCACTACCACCAGGCCCACGAATATTAACGTGGTTCCCATCGACTACGCGTGTCCGCCTCGTCTTAGGGGCCGGCTAACCCTGCTCAGATTAACTTTAAGCAGGAACCCTTGGTCTTTCGGCGAGGGAGTCTCTCACTCCCTTTATCGTTACTCATGTCAACATTCGCACTTCCGATATCTCCAGGGGCCCTCACGGGTCCCCCTTCACAGACTTACGGAACGCTCCGCTACCACACGTCTTGCGACGTATCCTCAGCTTCGGTGCATGGCTTTAGCCCCGTTACATTTTCGGCGCAAAGACCCTTATTTAGACCAGTGAGCTGTTACGCTTTCTTTAAATGATGGCTGCTTCTAAGCCAACATCCTGGTTGTTTTGGGATCCTCACATCCTTTCCCACTTAGCCATGACTTGGGGACCTTAGCTGGAGGTCAGGGTTGTTGCCCTCTTCACGACGGACGTTAGCACCCGCCGTGTGTCTGCCGATTAGTACTCCTCGGTATTCGGAGTTTGGTTAGGATCAGTAAGACGGTGAGTCCCCATAGCCCATCCAGTGCTCTACCCCCGAGGGTATTCGATCGACGCACTACCTAAATAGTTTTCGCGGAGAACCAGCTATTTCCGAGTTTGATTGGCCTTTCACCCCTAGCCACAAGTCATCCCAATCTATTGCAACAGATATGGGTTCGGCCCTCCAGTTGGTGTTACCCAACCTTCAGCCTGCTCATGGCTAGATCACTCGGTTTCGGGTCTAATGCAACAAACTAAACGCCCTATTCAGACTCGCTTTCGCTACGCCTACACCTACCGGCTTAAGCTTGCTTGCTACACTAAGTCGTTGACCCATTATACAAAAGGTACGCCGTCACTCTTTCGAGCTCCGACTGCTTGTAGGCATCCGGTTTCAGGTTCTATTTCACTCCCCTCGTCGGGGTGCTTTTCACCTTTCCCTCACGGTACTTGTTCGCTATCGGTCATGCACGAGTACTTAGGCTTGGAGAGTGGTCTCCCCATGTTCAGACAGGATTTCACGTGTCCCGCCCTACTCAAGGACAATGCCTGTTCTACGTCTACGGGGCTATCACCCGCTATGGCCGACTTTTCCAAATCGTTCGACTTTATTCAGCATTGCCACTGGCCTGGTCCGCGTTCGCTCGCCACTACTTACGGAGTCTCGGTTGATGTCCTTTCCTTCAGGTACTTAGATGTTTCAGTTCCCTGAGTTCGCTTCTTACACCCTATGTATTCAGATGCAGATACCTTATCATAATGCTTGGAAACCCAAGCCGTCCATCGCTGAACAACTTGGATTCTCCAAGCATTTAAGGTGGGTTGCCCCATTCGGAGATCCATGGATCAAAGCTTATTCGCAGCTCCCCACGGCTTATCGCAGCGTATCACGTCCTTCTTCGCCTGTGCATGCCAAGGCATCCACCAAATGCCCTTAATTCACTTCTTCGTTCTCATTGTCTATGCTCATCCATATTTGCTTGATTTGGAATTCCTATCCTTTTCGCTTGCGCTCAAAGGGGTTCCAAATCTGGCCATACTGCAACCCTTCGGAAACAGTAGAACCGGCAAAAGCCTGATTACCTTTTACAATCAAGCCACTTCATGATGACATCGACGTGTCGATACAGTCCTCTTTGAAGGCACGCCGGTGCACTTCGAGGCCGTATCATTAAGACCAGCTTCTCGAGATATCATCCGGTGATGCGCGGTCAGGCAACACCAATCCAGCATGTCCATCAGAGGAAGATCCTTAAATCTTCCAACAACAAACATGCCTAGGACAAGCTTTCCTACCTACCTCCAATCCCTCCACCAATTCCGGCCGACTAAGCCATCACATGGGTTCACT
>NZ_JBETMF010000026.1:0-8249 GCF_040427045.1 Agrobacterium vacciniicorymbosi | reverse complement strand
TAAATCTTGCCGAAAGCTTGGGCCTTGTCCTATCACTTAAATAACGGCACGTGACGTGCTCGCAGTGCTAACCAGTCCAACCGCACCATCGACGAAAAGATCGATTCGCTAATTGGTAATATTGCATCAGGCCCAGCTATGAGCTGCTTCGATGCGCATGTCTTTTCTAGCTTCGACATTTTGGATAGATCTCCGATGCGCGTGACTGTAATGATATTATTCAGTCCTCTTCCTGCGATGCCGTTATCTTTTGTCACAAACGCCAGAGTTTCTGTTATGCAGTTGGAAAGGCTCTGTGAGGCTATAGAGGCAGATATCATCTTGCATATGGAGGATGATTGGATATCGCTTGGACGGATAGGATTTGCCGCATTGCACACTTTCAACAATAACCCGCGTACTGCAAATATAACTACACAACGCCGACAAAAAGGGATATCAATACCAGAAAGAATTTCAGAAAAGAACAAATTACTGCTGACATCAAGCTCCCACGTATCGTCTTTTTCTATATTCACAACGTAGCCTTCTTTTTTACGAGGCGAATTCACGCCACCATGCGGGCGGCGGCTGATTGAAAAAATATGATTTGGAAAAGCAGTTTTATTCAGACGTTAATATTGAATTCGAACAGATCGTTGCTCGCTTCAAAAAACAACATTTATTCGCCAGACGCGAAACTGGTTACTCGAAACATTGGATGGAACGAAGAGACCCGCGACCGATCTCAAAAACGATTCTAGAAAGACAAATATGTTTGGTCCACGTTAGGAACGCATAGTTGTAGGTAAGTGTATGACGGTGAAAAATGCGCAATCCTTATCTACGTATTGGATTAAGTAATACAAAAGCTGATTAAAGCAATGTAAAATTGCTGTCCCGGATCGACATTTGTGTTAAAGGCAACGGCCAGGAAATGTTGAGTTTAGGATCGAATGGGTTGACCCCACCCTCGGCTTCAGGTGTGTGCTGTTTATCATGCAGATATACGAGCTCGCAGTTTGCGCTCAATGTCTGAAAGCCGTGCGCAAAGCCCGCGGGAATGAGGAGCGAGCGTAAATTCTCTTCTGAAAGTATTTCACCGTGCCACTTAAGATAGGTCGGCGAATAAGGTCTCAAGTCTACAGCAACATCAAATATCACACCCTTTATGCAGGATACGAGTTTGGTTTCGTCATAAGGAGCGTGTTGGAAATGCATGCCGCGGATAACACCCTTTGCTTGCGTCATCGTATGATTTATCTGCGAGATGCGCCCTGTGCCGAACTTTGGTATTTCCTCCACACAGAAAAACCTCGAGAAAAAGCCGCGATCATCGCCAATTCGTTGGCGCTCTACGAGCATGAGGTCTGACAGCGACAGCGGTGTGAAGGTGAAACGGGGCACGGGTTGGTTCAAACCTCTTATCTAGTTTATATGAAACCTGTACAGCTTTCTCTTTTCACGTACAAACTCATGATACAGATAGAAACTGTCGGTGTTTCAAAGCCATCGATCAACGAGCAAAAAATGAAAAAAATTCTCATTACAGGCGCTTCAGGGTTTGTAGGTTTGCATGTTTTAAATAGGCTCTCCTTAGGAGAGAACGAGATTAGTGCGATTGTTCGCCCTCATTCTGCTGCAAAGATAGATGGCATACACGCAGTAAAAATTGTGGAAAGCGAAGCACTTTTTTTTGAACGTGAGGAGTGGTGGATCAAGGTCCTTTCTGGTATCGACACTGTTATTCATCTTGCTTGGTATGCCGAGCCCGGAATGTACCTAAACTCCGACAAAAATCTTGATTGTCTAGCCGGAACACTTACGATGGCAAAGGCTGCGGCGAAAGCAGGGGTACGTCGTTTTGTCGGCATTGGTACATGCTTCGAGTATGACGTAAGTGTTGGTAAGCTTTCGGTAGATTCCCCTTTAAAGCCTTTAACACCTTACGCTGCGGCAAAAGCCTCAACCTACCTCACACTATCCCAGTGGTTCGGATCTCAAAGCGTTGAGTTTTCGTGGTGCAGACTTTTCTACCTATACGGGAAAGGAGAGAATGAACGACGCTTCGTCCCATATCTCCGAAAATCACTAGCGGCAGGTGTTCCAGCAGAATTGACTTCTGGCGTGCAGATAAGAGACTTTTTAGAGATAGAAGAGGCGGCTAAAGTGATCTGCGGGGTCGCTTACGGGGGACCGTTCGGTGCAGTTAACATTTGCTCCGGTATACCAATAACGATAAGGGCCTTTGCAGAAAGAATTGCAGATGAGTACGGTCGTAGAGATCTGTTAAAGTTCGGGGCAAGAAAAGATAACGAATTTGATCCCCCTGTGGTCGTCGGAATTATATAGGCTGCATTAGAAAATATGGATAAAATAGCTAACAAAATTGCCGTTGTTTATTTAGATCGATGGGACAACAAGCCCAATTTCAGAAAGGCGTTTTTGCATAGTTTGCAGTGGTTTCCTGCAGGCGTTGATTTCGATCTGGTGTGGCAGATGAAAGGATATCCCGACGATAAATTTTGCCATGAGCTTATAGACTTTAAAAAGCGATTCGCTGGGAAAATTATCCAGCTTCACTACCCAGACGACGTCTACCAATTCACACTCGCGCTAGATGCCGCCGAAAAATTGGATTACGATTTATTAGTGTTTTTTATATCTTACAGCCGTATCTTAGCCCCAAATTGGCTGAAATTGTATGTTAATGCTTTTGAAAACAACGAAAGCTGTGGGATGGTTGGAGCAACAGGCAGTTACGAGCAAGCAATGGCGGATCAAAAATTTCCTAATTATCATATCCGTACGAATGCTTTTATGATAAAATCCGACCTTTTCAAGTCATTAGATTATGGAGTGCTTCGAAATAAAATTGATGGAAATTTTGTTGAGGCGGGACCTAATAGTATAACGAGCCAAATTCTGCAGAAGGGATTAAATTTATTTGTTATAGATCGTTTTGGACGTGTATACTCACCTGAGAAATGGCCAATTAGCAGAACTTTTAGATCCGGATGCCAAGAAAATCTACTTGTTGCTGACAATAGAACGTCTCAGTATTCAATTTCCGCATGTCAAAATCGATCAAAACTCTCTAAATTGGCTTGGGGCAGGGATGTCAGCTGCAATAAAATCTCATGGGTTAAACGGTTCATACACCGCATTATATGGTACAATTTCTTTGCCAATCGACTGTTCTGTACGTTTCATTTGCAAATGCAGCGCTTCAAACACTTCAAGTAACTGAGCGAGTTAACAAAAAATATTATAGGTTTTAGATGGAAAGCAAAGTTTATAATAATGAAGATTTTCTACTTATAGAAAGCGAGCAGCTTCAATACTCTGAAGATGACATCCTTTTCAAATCATATTGGGACAAGTGGCAGTCAAAAGGCAAGTATAAGGGACGACAACTCGAAAAATATCGCCATCAGTGTAAAAAGAAATATGGGTGCCGTGACGACGCCTACCGCGCATTTATCTACAATACGTTTGAAATAAGAGTGGGAAAATACTCATACGGATACGAGCAGTTTTGCTTTAAAGGATCGACCCTAAATCAAATAGGTTCTTTTTGCTCTATTGCGGTGAATGTTGGAATTTCAGCTGGCGAACACCCTCTAGACAGAGTTTCAACAAGTCCTGCTTTCTATCTTTCTGATTTTAGGCTTACATCTGAAAATGCCGCTGATTTTGCTCAATTACAAAAGAAGGTCACTATTGGCCATGATGTTTGGATTGGCCGTGATGTGACGATATTAGGTGGCATAAAGATCGGCACTGGCGCAGTTGTAGGAGCGGGTGCGGTGGTTACTAAGGATATACCGCCATATGCCATTGTCGCTGGCGTGCCAGCTAGAATTATGCGCTTTCGCTTTGATGAAAGTGTGCAGCAGCACTTGTTAGATTCGCAGTGGTGGTTATGGGATGATCAAAAAATGCGGCAGAGGATAAAATTTTTTCAGGATAAGCCGGAATTTTGATTTTAGCCTAAAAATATTAATGACTTGATTTTCTTCAAAAATCTTCGCTGTATAGACGGACGCCGCGCGACGCATCTTTTAATATGCTCTTGAACAATACCATTTGCTTGGCGTCGTTCATATTTGGGCCAGTCTCTACAGTCCATCATTTCAACCGCTAACTCCTCGTATTTGGCACGTGCCTGTAAAAGTTTTTCAGGCGCGAGCTTATAAATTGGATTGGGCCGCTTTATTCTTTGTATAAATTCCGTATCTAAAGCGAGTGAAACCTTTCCATCCAGAATTGATGGCAATAAGGCAAGGTGATCGGACGCCCATAGAGTTTGGTATCTTTCTGTCACCCGATCCCAATCCCTCACCACCGTCTCCCGGCGCCATAATCCATAAAACCAACTTGGATGGCAGTTGAGTAAAAGTTGTCGCATCCTTTCTATTCCAGCTTCTTCTGGGACGTAAGGAAGTTCAAAAACACGTTCGGTCCTTACCGGCTCTTCGATTATGCGGCGAATTTTCGCGACAGCAATATCCGCCTCAGGCTGTTGGTCTAGTTGCCTCACTAAACATTCCAGATAGTTTGGAGCAGCCAAGTCATCATCAGCTCGCCACATGTAGTAAGGTGCCGGTAATAGATCTCTGACGCGTGTGAAGTTTTGTAGCCAAGGTATAGTCTGCTCTAAACGGAAGTGATGAAAACGTTTGTCACGTCGCGCAAAATCCGCACAAATTTCGCTTGTTCCATCTGTCGAGCCATTGTCTGAAATTGCGACCTCAAAATCCTCGAATGTCTGCTCTTGTAAGCATTTCAAGCTATCGCCGATAAACTCAAAACCGTTTAACGTTGGTAATCCGATACTCACTTTCGCCACGGTACGACTTCCTATTGCAATCTTTCGCGAAATATAGAAAAGAGACAGCAGTCTCCCATTATCTTAGGTAGATAACGGCGATAAGATTTTTGTCAATGCGGTTAATGGTGCTTCGCGGCGGAGTCAATATTATGAAAATCGTTATTCTCGCTGGCGGCTTTGGCACTCGCATTTCAGAGGAAAGCCATCTGCGGCCAAAGCCGATGATCGAGATCGGCGGGCGGCCTATTCTTTGGCATATCATGAAGACGTATAGCCACTACGGCTTCAATGATTTCGTGATATGCCTTGGATACCGCGGCTATATGATCAAGGAATATTTCGCCAACTACATTCTGCATTCGGCGGATGTCACATTTGATATGGAACGTGGCGAGACGACTTACCACTCGACCAAAGCGGAGCCGTGGCGTGTAACTCTCGTGGAGACAGGTGAGGCATCGATGACCGGCGGTCGCTTGAAGCGGGTTGCCAATTATCTCAATGAGACATTTTGCCTAACCTACGGCGATGGTGTCGCAAACGTCGATATTAAAGCTCTTACGGCCTTCCATCGCAGCCATGGCCGCGAAGCAACGGTCACAAGTGTCGTCCCGCCCGGGCGTTACGGAGCGTTGACGACTGATGCGGGACAGGTTCGCAGCTTCACTGAAAAACCTGCTGGCGACAATGCCCGCGTCAACGGCGGTTTCTTTGTCCTTAACCGTTCAGTTCTTGATCGGATTGCTGGTGACGATGTGTCCTTCGAAGCAGTGCCGCTTGAAGGGCTTGCCAAGGATGGTCAGCTTATGGCTTTCAATCACGATGGCTTCTGGCGGCCGATGGACACGCTGCGCGATAAAAAACAGCTAGAAGAACTATGGCTAAGCGGCAACGCGCCTTGGAAAATCTGGTCATGAGTCGCTTACCGGATTCACATTTCTGGAATGGTAAGCGCGTGTTTTTGACGGGGCACACTGGCTTCAAGGGAACCTGGGCTCGTATATGGCTGTCGCATCTTGGCGCAAAGGTCTTCGGATATTCTTTGTCGCCTCTGGCTTCTCCGTCGTTGCACACACTTGTTTCGGGCTGCGGACTCGCTAACGAAACAATTGGAGATATTAGAGACGCGGAGAGGCTGTCTGCTGCCATTAACCGAAGCAGAGCTGACATCATTCTGCATATGGCTGCTCAGCCGCTTGTCCGCCACAGCTATGCCGAACCCGTCGAGACTTTTGATGTCAACGTGATGGGGACCATAAGGCTTTTGGATGCAGCGCGGTCACTTGAAAATCTGAAGGCAATTCTGGTTATTACGACTGATAAGGTGTATGACAACGATGAAAGCGGACGCCACTTCGTTGAAAGTGACCGTTTGGGTGGGCATGACCCCTATTCCGGCTCCAAGGCCGCTGCCGAAATTGTCACTGCCACCTATCGCGATTCATTTTATCGGTTAAAGGGCGTGAGTGTAGCGACGGCAAGAGGTGGCAATGTTATCGGTGGGGGCGATTATTCAGCAGACAGATTGGTCCCCGACATCGTGCGGGCAGCTGTGGCTGACAGTATTATCGATATTCGCAGTCCGCTCGCCACGCGCCCTTGGCAGCACGTCCTCGATTGCCTTAGTGGCTATTTCCTATTCTGTGAAGATTTGTACGCTGCGAAAAACTTGCCGGATGCCCTGAACTTCGGTCCCCCTTCGGAGGAGGCACAGATTGCGGTTGGACATGTAGCATCCGATATCCAGGCTGCACTGGGTATGCGGGTACGCTGGCGAGACATTTCCCGGGATGACAAGCCGCGGGAGATGCAGACGCTCGCCCTAGACCCAGCCAAGGCCCGGGAATATCTCTCCTGGCAATCGAAGCTCAGCCAACGGCAAGCTATTGAATGGACTGGCCGCTGGTATGATCGCTGGCGTCAAGGCGACGAGGCATTGATGCTCGTCATGAACCAAATCGAAACTTTCACGAAAGGCGCATAACAATATGCCTCATCTCTGCCGCTTCTGTTCGACCCCATTGAATGCCGTTGTCGCCGATCTTGGTGCAACGCCTTGGTCGAATTCGTTTTTGCCTGATGAGGCGGCCATCGCTGACGAGCGTTCTTTTCCCCTGAAAGTCATGGTCTGCTCCGAATGTTTCCTCGTCCAGACGACGGAGACAGTTTCCCCCGGCGAGATATTCAATGCGGAATATGCCTATCTTTCATCATTTTCAACGAGCTGGCTCGACCATGCGAAGCGATATGCACAGATGATGACCGAACGTTTCACGCTCGATAGCAAATCGACGGTTATTGAAGTCGCGTCCAATGACGGATACTTGTTGCAGTACTTTGCTGCGGCTGGTGTCAATGTGCTCGGTGTAGAGCCTGCAGCCAATGCCGCCGAAATAGCAGAAGTTAGGGGCGTCAGAACAAAAGTAGCGTTCTTTGGCAGCGAAACGGCACGCATGATCGTCGACAGCGGTATTCGTGCCGATGTCACTGCCGCTAACAATGTGTTGGCTCATGTACCCGACATCGCAGATTTTGTGCGCGGCTTTGCAATTGCTCTAAAGCCGGATGGGGTTGCGACTTTCGAATTTCCGCACTTATTGCGCATGATCGAAGGGTTGCAGTTCGATACAATTTATCACGAACATTACTCTTATATCTCGCTGCTGGCTGCGGACAGAATTTTCGAAACCTGCGGCCTAAAGATTTTTGACGTCGAAGAATTGCCAACGCATGGCGGTTCGTTGCGCGTGTATGCTCAGAGGCACGACGGTGGACGCCAAGAAACAGAACGTCTTTTCGCGTTACGCGCTAAGGAAGAACAATTTGGGCTGAAGGATGTTAGGACATACCAGTCTTTCGGAACAAAAATAGCTGCCGTTTGTGACGAGTTCAAAGATTTTCTCCGCCACGCGCGAGATAGAAATAAAATCGTTGCGGCATACGGTGCGGCTGCAAAAGGCAATACGTTCCTAAATGTTTGCGGCGTTACACGCGATGACATCTGTTTTGTTGTTGATCGAAACAGCATGAAACAGGGAAAGCTTTTACCGGGAAGCCACATTCCCGTCTATCCACCCAGCGAACTGGAGCGCTTAAAGCCTGACTATGTAGTGATACTACCCTGGAATTTGAAAGGCGAGATCGTAGAGTTCTGCAATTACATCACGGACTGGCATGGGAAATTCGTTGTAGCTATACCAAAATTGCAAATACTAAACGATGAAACCTCATTTAAATCCATGCTGTAAATCCCGGCGGATTGCCGTTCAACCAGCGGGTTCTGTCATAACGGATGTCGATCACAGTAGAACGCTACCTACTGCATCGAAGCGGAGGCGCTTTATTGCTATGGAAGGCATGAAATTCTCAACACCGACTTAGGTTTACAGTTGACTTCCATCGGCTTTACTGTCGTGCTGAAGAAGGCAGAAATCTG
>NZ_JBETMF010000025.1:0-10573 GCF_040427045.1 Agrobacterium vacciniicorymbosi | reverse complement strand
TTGCAATTACAATAACAGTATCGTGATACTGTTATTGTAATTGCAAGCCGTCAGCTTGTCGCCCTACTCAGGCCATCTAAATCCATCTTGTTTGCTTCCCATTTCCTTTGTCGAAAGTAGTCAAAAAGCTATATAAAACAATCGACCGGTCTGCGAATACTAAATCGCCCAGAAATTCCCCGCTGAATCGCAGGTCAAGATTTATGTGCCTTTCCAATCTATACGATTAAAATATTATATATAAATTACCAGCGCAACTATTATATATTTTACCTCGCCTGCTCACTTGACTTGAGTGAAACAATATCCCAAGTGATAAGTATACATAATGGATTCACATGTATTTATATGCCATTTAATGGAAAATATATCTAAATGTGTTTGGCTTCACGTCCCTCAAGGTTGCAGAAATGGATTGACTATCGCAATCAGCTAGCAGACCATCGCTCAAAATGACAGGGGTAGCGAAATCAACATGTCGCCAGAGCGCTTTAATCAATGTCTGCGAGTCATCCGCTGGACGCCGATCAATATCGCATCCGCCCTGCAATGCGAGCTTTCGTGGATCGAGGCCCTTGAAGCGGGCAACAACGCCGTCCCTGCCGGTCTAGCCGAATGGCTCGAAACGCTTGCACAAGCACATGAGGCTCTTCCGCCGCCTATCGACTACAGAGGCACACGGTCGGACCTCTGATCGTCAACACCGCCATCTTAACAATTACCGGATCACATACTATGAAACATGTCATTGCAGCCCTGAGCCTCACAGCTTTTGCAAATCCAGCTCTTGCCGCGTCCTGCGAGAAAAACTTCAGCGTTTCCGGCCTACCAATGGTGACCGCCGTGTCTTACAAGTCATGGCAGGAGTTGCCTAAAGCAAAAGCCCCTATTGTCCTGCAAAAACTCGCGCAGGCCGTGGCCGCTGAAGGCTTTTCGGGTATCAAGATCGATAAGTCCTTGTCATCAATTGACGCCCATCAGGAAACCAGCGGAAGCGGCAGGATCCAGACGCTTCGGGTTGTTGCCAGGCAAAAAGGTGCAGCAGTTCGAATCGACGCCGTGTTCAATATTCAAGCCGGACAGGTCACCGATAAAAATATCGTCCGCAAAGGAATCTGCAACATCATAAACGGCGTTTAGGGCGGGCTTAACGACCGGTCCAGCAGTACGAGGCTCATGAACATGAAACCAACCGGCTCATATCAGCTGCCATCGAATAAGAAATGGTAGAGGGATGTGCATCAGTGTGTCTCTCAAATTATCACTGCCACGGATCAACAATGATAGCACCTTCCTATTTTTCGCCAAACCGCTCATCATTGACGGCGATAAGCAGGTCATAATCCGAGAGGTACCTTTCGTTGTCGGGACGGGCGATGAAAGCAACACTAGGGCGACTGTTCGCCGCCCATCAGCAATGTTGATAGAGAGCTAGGTGCCAACGCAAGGGTCACGGCTCTCGTCAAATGACAAAGCGCTCGCTGTATTGCCGATCAGATTTCTCAGAGTGCTTGATTGCCGAATATATCGACGCTATACTGCGTCATTAAAAGCGTCAAAAACTATGGAGGCGTTTATGTCCATTGCTCAATACGCTGACGACGGAATGTTTGCACCGAAAAAAATTGCAGATGTATTCCATACGACGAGTGACGACATTGCTCGTACCGCCGGACTGGGTAAAGATGCAATTCAACGCAAGGAGCGCATGAAATCCGACAAAACTCAGCGGCGCCTGCGCGAAATGGTCGAAGTCGTCAATAAAGTCGAATCGCGCTTCGGGTCAGCGCTCATGGCCTATGCCTGGTATCGATCGGAACCACTGGCTGGCTTCTCGGGTCATACTGCAATGCAACTCGTGCGAGACGGCCGTGCTCACGAAGTGCTCGATTATATAGATGCCATCGACGCTGGCGTTCATGCTTGACTTTGTCGATGCAGTATCGAGGTAAACTCTATCGAGCACTCAACCCCCTCTATGCTCGTGAACCGCTTTCCGGTCGCGGCGCGGAACTCTATGGTGGCAGGTTCAATCCTAAAGGCATGCCGGCACTTTATACGTCTCTCACCATCATGACCGCTCTCAGGGAAGCCAATCAAGCTGGTAGCCTGCAGCCAACCACTCTTGTCTCCTATGAGGCGGACATCGATCCTCTCTTTGATACACGCGATGGTAAGGCGCTTTATGATTATGATCTTGACGTCCACACTCTCGGTGCCAACTCTTGGCGAGACGATATGAACACGTTCGCTGAAGCCCGCACGCAGCAGCTTGCGCGAGATCTAAAAAGCGCTGGCTTTTGTGGGTTGATCGTCAAGAGCTTCGCTCAGGGCGCAACGGAAGACGACCTCAATATCGTCCTTTGGACCTGGGGAGCTTGCGCCCCGCATCGCCTGACCTTGATTGACGATGAACGCAGACTATCGCGTTAATACCGCGATGCCACCGGTCCCTCTTCTTCTGTCATGCTCTGACCTCAAGATCATGCACACGCTCAGAAGCCATTAGGGCACCTTCCAGCGCCCGGAGAAAAACATTTGAAGCCCTATGTTTGTACACCGGCTTCAGTGCCGTAAAATGCTTACGTCGCAATCCGAGGAGGACATCTTCCTCAATCCTCATACCGACCGTCAACCATTCGAGCCCGCTCCACTCAACCTTGCGAAGCGCTACCAAATCCATAAGTGCCCGAAGAGGTTGGGCAACAAACGCGACCGAACCATTGAGCGGCACACGGTCAACACTCGTCATAAACCGAAAATCGTTGATCGCCAGAGGATGATAACTGAAGGTCCCGAACTCGGGCGTCGAAAAATCCTGACTCTTGCGGCCGGGTGAGACACTGGCGGTGACAAACACCGCCTCCGGAATCCATCCATGGAACGACAGCGCTGTTTCGAAAGAAATATAGCTGCCCGGCACGAGGTTTTGGGCGATGGCAAAGGGATGAACCGGGTCACGTCGATGACGCCGCGCCATGACATAACAACCCCGCTTCAGGCGAATAAGAGACCCGTCTTTCAAAGCGCGGTTGACAAGGCCATACCGACGCGCGTCACTACCGCCAAGCAACTCGGCGAGTTGCTGGTCATTCACAAAACGATCAGCCAATCCGGCTGCAAAAATCTGGTCCGCCAACGAAGACATATTTCCAGATACTTCCATTTTATGAAAGTTTCAAGAATTTTCCAAATGCGCCGTATCAATTATTCAAAGGATCACTCTCTACAGAGACATATGAGGTCATCCTTATTCGCCACGAGGATGGTGAAGATCAGACGCAGGAAGAGTTCGCGGAAATCGGCCCGCGGATCAGCGGCATTTGCCCGCATGAAGTCGATAATCTCCGTATAGGAACCAATTTCAGTTCCCGTCTTCCCCAAAGCAGTGCGAGCCGAAATGTAATGAATACGTGCGCTCCCACGCCGGTCAAACCGCTGAATCAAAGCGACTGGGTATGGCGTATCGGCAAGTTCCAGCCTGACTTCCGGAGTTCGAATGCCACAGGCCCGGGCAAGGCGGAGCGTGGCCTACAAATCGTGACTGGAGTTCTGGCGAGAGCACTGCCTTCCTCCACAAGCTGACCAAAGCTATAGCTGCGGAAAGCATCTCCGGTATCCAGGTCAACAGAACATTGTTTTCGTTTGATGCGTACCAAGAGACTAGCGGTAGCGGCAGAATGCGGATTGATGCAGTCTTCAACAAAAAGCGCAGATTGAAAAACCCTGAAGCCTCCAGGCTTGGAGAGTCAGTTGGAATCGCCGCTCTTCAGCAAGGTCTTCTCTCAAGCGTACCGCCATATCCATGCGCTCGTGGAGAATGCTCATCGCACCGAAATCGCCATCATCTGGCGTTCGGAAGAACAGGTAATGGCGCTCGTAGCGGCTAAAATGTGCCTGAAATGACGCCGGAAGATCAAAGACCTCATCCGGCGCTTACGTCGCAAATAGTTGCGGGCGTGCGCGTTGGCGCCGCGCACAATACCACTAGGCGCGCTGAACGACAGTCAACATTCTCTCTCGAGTAGCGAACCACTCTTCGGCATAGTCGTCGTTCTTGTATTCTTCGAAATATGGACCGCCATCGGTGAAATGGACATTGTCCGCAGCCGGATCATGGTCGTACTCGTTGACGAGCCAATTCCAGCTTGCCGGAATTTCTCCGATCAAATCTTCCGACTCGAGCCACTTGAACTGGTGGAGCTGCAATCCGGTGGCCGTGTTGACGTAGTCCTTGGTCAGCGCCTTGCACTTTGCATTGTTGAAGAGGATGAAGCTCGACCAGTTCTTCTTCTCGTATTTCGTCTGTGTCTGTCCGAGGAATTTGGTTTCGACCTTTGGAACATAGTCATGCTTCACGCACATCGCGGCATAACGGTCATCGCGCATATTCCAGAGCTTGGCGATATCTGAACGCATCAACATATCGCAGTCGGCAAAAATGGCCCAACCCTCGAAGTTGCACAGATAGGGAACCAGAAAACGCGAGAAGGAAAATTCCGTTGACTGGAGCTGATTGCGCTCCCGCGTGAAAATACCGTCAAGATTGCTGAGCGCGATCGGCATAAACTCCACGGGAATGGAGCTCTTCTCTTGAATGCTCTGGCAAAAGACATGGTAGGCGACAACTTCCTTGCTGTCGAAGCCAATAAATACGCGTGCCGTCTCAGTCATGTTGTCTCCCATTTATAGCCTTGAGGCCGACTGGACCCGATTACCGACGCCCTCAATTAGGACACGGTATATTATGCGGTGTCGAGGCATAAAAGGCGAAAAAGCGTTCTGAATGGGAAACATGTCATTCGCTCTTCGGGTGATAGACGATGAATCACAATATGGCAGAAGCAAACGTCTCGCCATTGACTGTCGGCGCGTCAGTCCTGCCGAACGGCGACATCACTCAGGGAATGAAGCGAGCAACGGTCCCGCGCCTGACAAGTCCGATATCTGCCGCTTCTCGTTGAGACCTCGACGTTATAGTGCAGCCAACGATAGTGATGGCAGACGAAGATATCGGAGTGTTTGACGGTATATTGAGGCTTGCTTCTGCAGTCGATCGCACCGATCTTCACCGAAGACTGGACGGCGTTTTGCCGTAGGGAGATTCTGCTGAACTCGCCTTAAGGTCACTCTCGACTTTATTATTTACGCCATACGGGGTGATTGTCGTCGACGGTCTCGTCAAATGACAAAGCGCTCGCTGTATGCATGTCGCTTTACCTGAAGCGGCTAGAAGCGGGAAAGTTTATCTGGCCCGTCAGCCAGAGTGGCTCCGCCGTGCCAGTGTCGGCGGCGCAACTCGGCTATCTCCTGGAAGGGATCGACTGGCGCAATCCACGCTGGACACAGCCGCCTTCGAAAGCGGGCTAACTGCCTGCACTGCTCTGTTTTTGTTAGTCTTTCAGCGCGCTGCATGGGAGCTTTCTGGCATGGACGATGCTGCTTCGGAGATAGCCAGACTGCGCGCCGCGCTCGCGGAATCCGAAGCACGTGCCGCGTCTACCGAGGCTGATCTCGCACAGGTGCGCGCTGTCGTGACAACGTCGGAGGCAGTGATCCGGCACCGATGGAACTGCAGCTTGAGGAACTCGAGGCAGATGCCACCGAAGACGAGATCGCGGAGGGACGCGTTGCGCAGAGGATCACAAGTGTCAGCGCCGTCGACCCACCCGCAAGCGGTTTCCCGATCACCTGCAGCGCGAACGGCTGACCATTGAAGCTCCTTCGACCTGCACCTGCTGTGGCTCAGCCCGGATCGTGAAGATGGGCGAGGACATTACCGAGACGTTGGAGATCATTCCGCGCCAGTGGAAGGTAATCCAGACGGTGCGCGAGAAGTTCACCTGCCGGGACTGAGAGAAGATCAGCCAGCCACCGGCGCCCTTCCATCCGACACCGCGTGGAGCCACCACTGGGGTCGCGAAGTTGCCAAGCTTGGTCATCAAGTAAAGCTGATTGCGCCCATTTACGTCAAACCGTTCGTCAAGCGTCAGAAGAATGATGCAGCCGATGCAGAAGCCATCTGCGAAGCGGCAATGCGACCGACTATGCGTTTTGTCGCAGTAAAAAGCGAAGAGAAGCAGGCAGCGGCGACGGTATTCAAGGTACGTGACCTTCTCGTGCGGCAAAAGACCCAGATTATCAATGCGCTACGTGGTCTAATGGCAGAGTTTGGAATTACCGTTCCGCAAGGCCCCTCGCGTGTCGGCATTCTGATCAGTTACGTTGAAGACGATAGCTCAAGCTTGACGGCGGCAGCACGCGCACCCTGCTTGGCATTGGTTTCAACATTGCGAGCCCTCATTGATAAGCTGCGGGAACTCGATCTGGAGATTGCGCGGAGGGCTCGGCACGATGATGTTGCCAAACGGCTCATGAGCGTTCCCGGCATTGGGCCTGTCATTGCAACTGCGCTCGAAGCCTTAGCGCCGCCAGCTGAGACATTTACACGCGGTCGAGATTTCTCTGCGTGGATGGGTTTGACACCGCGGCAGCATTCGTCTGGGGGTAATGCTGGTACTAACGCCAGATCATCGCTTGGATGGCTCAGTTCGCGAAATGACTTGGCCGGACGCACACGATCAGACTGACATAAGGTGGCAAAATGATCGGCATCGCCTGGGGAAGGATGACAAGTACCAGACCTCTCAATCCCCGAAGACCGGAGGAGAGGGCAGCCTCTTTTTGACCGACCGGCACAGATGCGAGTCCGGAACAAATGTTGTGAGCTCCATTCGCCCCGCCCCACTCTTAAGGCCGGTCATCAAATCCGGCAGGGCTTCGAGAATGTAGGCAAAATCCATGTTCATCGTCCCAAAGGTGACTGCACAAAGCTTGCTGAAGATGGAACCCTGGCGGCAGTTGCCACCAGGGCCAAATCATGCAGTTACTTCACCCTACGCAAAACGATCAATCGATCACATCGATATCCTTCGGGCACCATTGGGTGGGGGGATATGATTATAACAGTCACGACGCTCTAAGATAAAACTTGCGCAAATCCAGTTACTATACTAGATTTGCGGAAATGTTATAGGAACCTTCCATGAAGCAAATCGATCTCATGTTCCGCACAATGGTCGCGGAGCTTCAGCAACGGACTTTCGATGCTCAGTGGTCGGCAGACTTTCCGCCAACAGGCCGCTTCGTCAAGGTAACGGTCGATAATCGCGCATATTGGTACTTTGATCAACCGAATGGCCAGGGTGGTCAGAAACGGCGATATGTAGGGCCGGTCGATGATCGGGAAATTACGGCGCGGGTCGAAACCTTCAAAGGCGAAAAGGATGATTTCCAAAACCGTAGAAAGATGGTCGCTGCTCTCACGCGCGAGGCGGGCATGATAGCACCTGATCGCTTCACTGGCACAGTCATCGAAACACTAGCAGCGGCCGGTCTATTCCGTCTTCGCAGCGTCCTTGTCGGCACGGTCGCATTTCAATGCTACTCTGCGCATCTCGGTGTCCGCCTGCCGATGGCCGCGATACTGACCGGTGATGCAGACCTGGCGCAAGACTATGCAATCTCAAGCGAAGTACAGGATTCAATACCACCAATTGTTGATCTGCTGCAGAGCGTCGATCCCTCCTTTCGCGCACTGCCCCATGTTTCCGGCTCGCCCCTCTCTAATGCCTTCCGTAATTCATCTGGCTACCGGGTGGAGTTCCTGACGACAAATCGAGGTGGTGAAGATTACTCGGACCAACCGGCAAAGATGCCCGCTCTTGGTGGTGCGTCGGCCGAACCTTTGCGGTTCATGGATTTCCTGCTGCGTGATCCGGTCCGAACGGTTCTGCTCCACAGTGCCGGCGTCTCAGTCGTTGTGCCTGATCCGTCAAGATTTGCAATCCACAAGCTGATTGTCGCCGGTCGTCGTAAAGATGATATCGGTGGTAGAGCCAAAAAAGCTAAAGATTTACGCCAGGCCGGAATGCTATTTGAAGCATTGCAAGAAACAGGCGATGGCGCAAACCTCGCTCACACTCTCCGTGAAGCTTGGGATCGAGGTCCTTCATGGCGTAGCGCTCTCACGGCGGGCGTCGATGCCGTCGACAAGCAATACCAACTAGCCGTCCATAAGATTTTCGCGATTCTTCCGACCGATGAGGTCCATCACCATAGCACGTGATGCTTTTTCCACCAAGGCTCTGACGTCCAAGCTCTTGGCGCCAACACCTGGCGAGCCGATATGAACGCGATAGGTGAAACCTGCACGCAACGGTTTGCACGAGATTTAAAAGCGCTGGCTTTTGCGGATTGATCGTCAAGAACTTCGCTCAAGGTGCCACGGAAGACGACATCAATATATCCTTTGGACCTGAGGCGCTTCTGCCCCCATCGTCCCGCTTCTCAGGCGTACCTTACTTCCGCCACGCGTGCCGTTCAGATCGGCGCTTTAAGCGCCCTCTCACAAACACCCAGAACTGCATGCTGTAACAGCTAGATGCGCTGCGCCATCCTGTAGAGCAAAGCAGGAGTAGCCCATGGCCGCCAGCCCGATGCCGAAAAGCGGCCTTGCTTCCAATGATCCTGACATGCACGTCACCACAATACTGCTGATGATCTGTACTAGCCGAGTCCGGTGTGACGATCCATCAAATTGCAGCAGCCTCCTTTGAGGTGTTCCGTCGATGACCTGATGAAGGAACTCCTTGTGTGTGGTCAATGGCGACTGGCCTCACTGACCGACCAATCGACATCCAGCCCGATACACCTTACACTGCATATTGGGCATTTCAGTCCTTAAAACTGTTCATCTGAACGATCTCTCATTTGTCCATGGCGCTCGCTTGCGTGCACTGGCCGTTAGAAAGCACATCATGGCCCAAAAGCCCCGCAGACCGCTCGATCCAAGAGATGCCGCCGAAGCTCTGTTTGCCGCTCCCAAAAAGGCTGCGGCACCCGCCGTGGAAAAACGCGCCATCCCAACGACCAAGGAGCTCGTTTCCTTAAAGATCGACAGTGACGTCCTGGCATATTTCCAGGAAGATGGACCGGGCTGGCAGGAGCGGATCAACGATTGTCTGAGGATCCAAATGTTGGCCCGGCGCGACAGCGAGGATTGAGCCGACAGCCGGCATAGGCCAAGTCTCAGTTACAACGAGACATTGCGGTTTGCGACGACGGATACTCTTGTTTTGCTATCGAGGACAATGTGCAGGTCCCGGATCATACCGGCAGCCAAAAGAAATGCGTCGCGGACCTGATTATCGTCGCGCCAGCCTCGTTCTACCGATAGTGCTGTTGTGTGAATATCAAGCGATATATCGCGGCCCGGACCTGTGGGTATGCCGATGGCGCCTCGCAACTCCGCAATCATTGCAACGGCACGCTCCAACGCCCGGCGTTTTTGGAACGCGTCAAGGTGCTCCATGCGATTGGCATCTCGAACAAGTTCGCCAATAAAATCCGTTGTCAGGCTCATGGTCGAAAAATGCCGGAACCATTTGGT
This sequence comes from Agrobacterium vacciniicorymbosi, assembly GCF_040427045.1. NCBI lineage: Bacteria > Pseudomonadati > Pseudomonadota > Alphaproteobacteria > Hyphomicrobiales > Rhizobiaceae > Agrobacterium > Agrobacterium vacciniicorymbosi. The sequence continues at coordinate 1,122 of NZ_JBETMF010000025.1, read as the reverse complement.
CTTGCAAGTCCCGACATCGAAATAAACACCGGACGCCGCCGTTTCACTCGATCTGTGATCTAACGGCATCACCGAGCAAGCTTGTCCTGTCACTGCAAGGCGAGGTTGCCCATGGGAACCCTACCGTCCCTGTCATCTTAACCTCAGTGAGACAGATCGAACCGAACTCTACGGAGATGATATGAACGTCGAGCACTTTATGCTGTCAAAGAGCGACTGGATCCCCAACAACGAGACCTTGCCAGTGATCGTCTATCGCCAAATCGCCCCATGTATGGACTCAGGCGCATTCGAAGATCTGTTTCTTAAAAATGGATGGACCGGCACCTGGCGAAACGGCGTCTTCGATTACCATCACTATCATAGCAGCGCCCATGAGGTTTTAGGGATCGGTCGTGGTCATGCTGCGTTACAAATCGGTGGGTCAGATGGACCCGTTCTGGAGATATCGCCGGGAGATTGCCTGGTCCTGCCTGCCGGGACGGGCCACAAGCGGTTGAACGCTTCGCCGGACTTTCAGGTCGTCGGCGCATATCCTCCAGATCAGGAGGTCGACATACAGCGCTCAGCTCCGACGAAAGATATGCTAAGAAAAATCAAGGCGCTTGCTACTCCAACAAATGATCCCGTAGAGGGTTCGCCGGGTGCTTTGCAGAGGTTATGGGGCAAAAGATAAACACCCATCCATCACGCAACAGCAATCGAAGTTACCGGCCGTGGATATCGTTCACAAAAACGGGGAACGAAATCCGTCATAAGCAGTTCGTATCGATTGAGTGGCGTGGCGGCGCCACCGCTTGCATGTTGACCACGGATGTACTGGCAACAGATGATGACAAGCGACAGAAGGTCGGTGCAGTTGCCCCGACCTTTTTGTTTCCAATATGTTGAAGAGAAATGCTCAGGCCGGGCTTTAACGCTCGTAAAGCCTAAAAAACCGATTTGTGGTCCAAGATTAGCGGTCCAGGCAGCACCCATAAGGCGGCGACAGACTGGGTAAAGAGGTCAACAATCGAGACATTTTACAGGTCAGAATTCGCACAAGGTGAACCGCCCCGGCCTTGCCGGAGACCGTTTGGTTTAAGTTATGCGGCCAATGCTGGTGCGTCCAGCATGGCGTAG
>NZ_JBETMF010000024.1:0-16525 GCF_040427045.1 Agrobacterium vacciniicorymbosi | reverse complement strand
ATACGAGTAGAATCAACACCGTGCGCCGTGTCTACAGATTTAAACCGGACAGTAGTGGGACAAGCCCGAGCATGACGCCGTGGATCGTCAGTCGCCCTTGCCGGGCTCTGCCGAGAAATAAAGGTCGAGCTTTCCCGAAACGCCGTCCATTTCTTTGGCTTCAGGCATGGGGTCGCGCTTGATGGTGATGTTGGGCCAGATGGCGGCATATTCGGCGTTGAGCGTCAGCCACTTGTCGAGACCCGGTTCCGTGTCCGGCTTGATGGCTTCTGCGGGACATTCCGGTTCGCACACACCGCAATCGATGCATTCATCGGGATTGATCGCCAGAAAGTTCTCACCCTCATAGAAGCAATCGACAGGGCAGACCTCGACGCAGTCGGTATATTTGCAGCGAATGCAGTTATCGGTCACGACATACGTCATGATGGACTCCAGATATGCAGGCCGGGTCAAAGGGCTTGAAAGACAAGCCGTCGCCCGGAATTCAGACAGGGCATTTTGGCAAGTGAGGTAATGCCTTTGACCCAATATAGCAAGGATAAACCATACTGAAAAAGCCGCGCTTCTTGGTGGTTTATTCCAAGCAACCGATGCGATTTGCCGGAAAGTCTTTTCACGACGGGGCTGAGTTTCGCCACAGGCGCTGGCGCATAGGGCGCGTGGCGTTATTCGTCGCCGCTCTCGGTCATGAAGCGGTCGAGTGCCCGGCGCTCTTTCTTTGTCGGGCGGCCGCTGCCCGGTTCGCGCACTGCCTGCTCCAGAAGCGTCAAACGCTCGCCCGGAGGGCGCGGCGGGGTTTCATCGTCATATAGAAGCTTTGCTTCCTCAAAGGGCCCGCGCCTATCGCCGGATGCCTTGACCACAAGAATACGGTCCATGCGCTCGAAGCTGATATCCAGCCGGTCGCCGATCTTCACCATATGGCTCGGCTGGCGAACGGGCGCACCGTTGACGCGAACATTGCCGGACTGGATATAACTTTGGGCAAGCGAGCGGGATTTTGCCATGCGGGCGAAGAAAAGCCATTTGTCGAGGCGCTGACGCCCTGCGTCCTGTGGCTGTTGCTTCTCACCCATCGAGCATTCCAGAAACTACGCTGTGGTTTTCCGTCCAGATATGCGTTGGACCATAAATGGAAAAAGCCTCCTGCTTTTACGACAAGCAGGAGGCTCTGATCTTACTTCTTCAGCTGTTCCTTGAGAGCAGCCAGTTTTGCGAAAGGTGAATCCGGGTCAAGCGGCTTCTCCTTGCGGGGTGGTTTTGCCTCGAAACGCTGCTGACCCTGCGGCTTGCCGCCACGGTCGTTGCGATCTGGGCGATCCTTGCGCTCGCCACGGTCATGGCGCTCGTTGCGGTTATTGTTGCCGCCATTGCGGTCTGGGCGGGCACCCTCGCGCTTGCGGTCGCCGTCACGCTTGCGATCACCCTCGCGGTTGGCATTGCTACGCGGCTGGCCCTGACGCTCTTCGCCACCCTCTGCACGGCGTTCGCTATGGTTGCGGTTGGCTGGGCGGCGGTTGTCGCTGCGCTGGTTGTCGCTGCGGCCACCTGGACGCCACAGAAGAACAGGCTTCGGCTCGACAGCTTCGGTCGCAACGGCGTCCGAACCTGTCGCGTCGTCGGCCTTTGCCTCGTCTGGCTTTGCCTCGACCGCTGCTTCAGCAACAGCCTCGACAGGAGCGGCAGCTTCTTCCGAGGTCGCCTGCGTGTCGGCATCGTCCTGAGAGGCTTCTTCGGTGCCTGCAGCCTCCTCAGCCACGGTTTCGCCAGCATCTGCACTCGGCTTGGCCGCATCTACAGTCTGGCCACCCAGGAAGGCCGCAGCGTCTTCGGCGCTCACCTGATCGGCGCGGTAACCGAGGCCTTTGAGGATTTCTTCCATATCATCGAGCGTGGCACCCAGAATGGAGAGCATGGCTGTCGTAGTGGTGAAACGACGGCCGTCATAGGCACCTTCCGGACGCGGCTGTGTGCCTGGCTTCCACTGCAACAGCGGACGGATGAGATCAGCCAGACGCTCGAGAATGTCGATACGCACCGCACGCTTGCCGAGGAAACGGAAGCCCGCGAGCTTGTAGAACATGCGCTCATAGCTGCTGTCGGTGACGACGGATGTACGGCCAGCGGCCAGCACGGGAATGAGATCGCCGTAACCGGGCTTGCCCAGACCGTCATTCTTCAGGGCCCAGAGCAGCGTCACGAGCTCGGCAGGAGCGGGCTTCAGCAATGCAGGCAGGAAGACGTGGTAAGCGCCGAAGCGGATGCCATAGCGGCGCATGGAGGCGCGCGCATCCTGATCCAGCGTCTTGACCTCTTCAGTCACGTCGCGACGGAACAGCACGCCGAGATTTTCCACCAGCTGGAAGGCGAGACCCTTTGCCAGACCCTGAAGGTCTTCGGCGCGGGAAATATCGTCCAGCGGCTTCAGCACGGTTGCGATCTGGTGGTTGACGAAGCGCTCGATACGGGCAACCGCATGGTCACGCGCATTTCCGCTCAACTGTTCATCTGCCAGGATGATGACGCGCGGCTTCATGATGTTGTCGCCAGCCGAAAGGCGTGCAACGGGCTCACCCAGCCAGCGCACAAGCCCATCCGAGCTTAACGCAAGATCGCCATTGCCGCTGGCATGCAGGCGCGCAGCCCGCGCCTCGTATTCCAGCGCAAGCGCCTTCTGCGCTGCTCCTTGCACAGCCTTGGCATCTGGCCCTTCAGCTCCGGCCACCGGTGTAAACCGGAAACCCGCCAATTGGCCGACATGATGTCCTTCAACAAAGACATCACCATTCACACTGATTTCAGCTTCAAGCATCGCATTCTCTCTTAGGCGCCTCATGAGCACAGATGTCCTGCGATCAACAAAGCGTTTCGTCAACCTTTCATGTAGAGCATCGGACAATCGATCTTCGATTTCCCGCGTCTTTTCTTGCCAGTGTGTCGGATCGGCAAGCCATCCTGGGCGGTTTGATACATACGTCCATGTTCTGATCTGCGCAATCCTTGCAGAAAGCGTATCGATCTCTCCGTCGGTGCGGTCCGCCCGGCGCACCTGTTCGGCCATGAAATCCTCGTTGACGGCACCGCGTTTGACGAGGTCGAAGTAGAGTGTCGAAATCAGATCGGCGTGTTGTGCAGGCGCGATGCGGCGATAATCCGGCAGCGCGCAGGCCTCCCACAGTTTTTCCACCCGCTCGGCATTGGTGGTGACGTCGATGATTTCAGGGTAACGCGACAGATATTCCAGTGCCTGCTGGTCGATGGCGGGCAAAGCGCGCGACAGCCCCTGAACGGTAGGGGCCGCATCGAGACTTCCGCGCAGATTGGCGATGGAGGAATAATCGAAATTCTTGGTGCGCCATTGCAGCACTTTGACCGCATCGAACTGATGCGATTCGACGCGTTCCACCAGTTCGTCATCCAGCGGATCGACGCGACCCGTCACACCAAAGGTGCCATCGCGCAGATGGCGACCGGCGCGACCGGCGATCTGGCCCATTTCACCGGGGTTGAGATTGCGGAACTGATAACCGTCGAATTTGCGGTCCTGCGCAAAGGCCACATGATCGACGTCGAGGTTGAGGCCCATGCCGATGGCATCCGTCGCGACCAGATATTCAACGTCTCCGTTTTGATAAAGGCCGACCTGCGCATTGCGGGTGCGTGGCGACAGTGCGCCCAGCACCACCGCGGCACCACCGCGCTGACGGCGCACCAGTTCGGCAATCGCGTAGACCTCTTCTGCGGAAAAGGCGACGATGGCGGTTCGTTGCGGCAGGCGGGTGATTTTCTTCTGTCCGGCATAAAACAGCTGCGACAGGCGGGGCCGTTCAACTACGACGATGCCGGGCAGCAGCTTTTCCAGAATGGGCCGCATGGTGCCCGCGCCCAAAAGCAGCGTTTCCTCGCGTCCGCGTAGATGCAGAATGCGGTCGGTGAAGATGTGGCCGCGCTCTAGATCGCCAGCAAGCTGCACCTCATCGATAGCGACGAAGGCTGCAGTCGTTTCACGCGGCATGGCCTCGACGGTGCAGACGGAATATTTCGCTTTGGGTGGAGAAATCTTCTCTTCGCCGGTGACGAGCGCCACATTGGGCGCGCCGACCTTTTCCACCAGCCGCGTATAGACCTCGCGGGCAAGCAGCCGCAGGGGCAGGCCGATGACACCGCTTCCATGCGCGACCATGCGTTCAATGGCATAATGCGTCTTGCCGGTATTGGTCGGGCCAAGAACGGCCGTAACACCGCGGCCGCTCAAGATCATGGGGCGAAAATTCAACGTACTATCCGTGAAATCGACTAACTGATTGTTTTACAACACATTCGGAAAACATTCCTCCGCATCGTCCACCACACATGGCAATCGCGACGCGCAAAGGCAAGGAAGGAATGCATCAAAGCTGAAATTGCCGCGATTTTTGCGTCATAAACATTGAAAATGACGATTCGGAACAGGCTGCGAACGAATCAGCGACGAATCGCTGACTCCCTCTGATTCAGCTTTTGTTCACGGCTATATCTGGGCCACAGTGGTTCGACGCTCCACCAGATCGTGAATCGTGTCGTTCCAGGCTTTGTCACATTAGAGCGGTTGGCCAGCCAGCAGGCGTGGACCGTTGGGATCGGCAGTGCCTGCCGCCTGACCGATGAAATAGGATTTGAGGCCCGGAATCCGGTCCACGATGCCAAGGCCGAAATCGCGGGCGATCCTGATGGGGCCGACATCATTGGAAAACAGTCGGTTCAGCACATCTGTCGTGATACCCATACGCACCGTGTCGAACCGCCGCCACGACTGGTAGCGCTCCAGCACGTTGAGCGATCCGATATCGAGACCGAGGCGATCCGCCTCCACGATGGTTTCCGCCAAAGCGGCGACATCCTTGAAGCCGAGATTGAGGCCCTGGCCGGAAATCGGGTGGATGCCATGGGCGGCATCGCCCGCCAGCGCCAGACGCGGCGCCACGAAGGCTCGGGCAAGTGTCAGGCCGAGCGGAAAGGCCCGCCGTGGACCGACCGGTCTGATCGGGCCGAGCTTGTGGCCAAAGCGGCGCTCCAGCTCCTCTTCGAACAAAAGATCGTCGGCTGCCACCAACCGGTCGGCATCGGCGGTGCGTTCCGTCCAGACCAGCGACGAGCGATTGCCCTTGAGCGGCAAAATGGCGAAAGGCCCGGATGGCAGGAAATGTTCTTCGGCACAGCCATTATGCGGGCGCTCATGCTCCACGGTCGTGACGATGCCGGATTGATCATAGGCCCAGTGCACGGTCTTGATGCCCGCCATATCGCGCAAGGCCGAGCGAACGCCGTCGCAGGCCACCAGCAACCGGGTCTCGAAAGTCGAGCCATCGGACAGGGTGACCACGTTGCTGCGATGTTGCGCTTCGAAGCCGGTGACACTGAGGCCATGGCGAATGGTGACGCCGAGCTTTTCGCAAACACCACGCAGGGCACCGACCATCGCGACATTTGGGATCATATGGGCAAAAGGCTGGCCCTCGGCGACTTCGCCATCGAAAGTTAGGAAGACGGGGCGCGCGGGATCGGAGGTCTTGGAATCCGTCACGATCATTTTGTTGATCGGCTGGGCTTCCGGCAGAAGCTCGTCCCAGATGCCAAAGACTTGCAGCATGCGGGTGGCGGCGGCGATGATGGCGGAGGCGCGCATGTCCTTTTTCCAGACATCATCAGGGGCGGCCTCGATGACCTGCACATCCAGATGCGGGGCGGCCTGCTTGATGGCCACCGCAACGCTCAATCCAACATATCCGCCGCCGGCAACCACCACATCGAACATCGCGTCTTCTCCTCGCATTCTTGTGAATATCACGCCTGCACTATAGATCATTCATTTAGGTCTTCCTACAGCCGGAGCATGTCGAAAATGTCGCGCCCTCTTGAAAATGCCGCCCCGCTCGAAAAACTGATTTCCACGCTTGATCTGGAAAAGCTCGAGGAAAATCTGTTTCGCGGCACAAGCCCGCAGGTTGGCTGGCAGCGCGTTTTCGGCGGGCAAGTCATTGCCCAGGCCCTGATGGCGGCGCAGCGCACGGTGAGTGACGACCGTTTCGTCCACTCGCTGCACGCCTATTTCATGCGCTCTGGCGACCCGAAAGTGCCGATCATCTATCAGGTCGACCGCATTCGCGATGGGGCAAGTTTTGCAACGCGGCGCATCGTCGCCATCCAGCACGGCCATGCGATTTTTTCCATGTCGGCGTCTTTCCAGATCGATGAGGGCGGTTTTGACCATCAGGCTTCGATCCCCAAGGTGCCGCAGCCCGAGGACTTGATGAGCGAAGACCAGATGCGCGATGCGTTTCTGGCCAAGGCCCCGCCCGCAATCCGCAAATATTGGGAAAACAAGCGCCCTATCGAGATCCGGCCGGTGTCGCTGACCCACTATATTTCCAGGGAAAAGCTTGATCCGCATCAGGATATTTGGGTGCGGGCCGTGGGCGACGTGCCTGCCGACCGGCATTATCAAGCCGCCGTGCTTGCCTATCTCTCGGATATGACGCTGCTCGATACGTCGCTTTACGCCCACGGCACGACGATCTTCGACCCTGCCGTCCAGGCCGCAAGTCTCGACCACGCCATGTGGTTTCACCGTCCCTGCAAGCTGGATGACTGGCTGCTCTACACGCAGGATAGCCCCAGCGCATCGGGCGCCCGCGGGCTAACACGCGGGAGCCTGTTTACCCGCGATGGTGTGCTTGTGGCCTCCATGGCGCAGGAAGGCCTGATTCGCAAATTGGCAAATGATTAAATAATGGGCATTTTGTAAATTTTGCATATTAATTGCGCGCATAGCGCGCAAACAAGTGCCTATTTTCCAGACGAATTTATTATAGGCTTTACTTTTCAATAACTTATGCCGGACCCATCAAACTGGCACGCGCCTTGAATGTAGGAGATCAGTCGCTGTTACTGATCTGCCAGCGTCGGGACAAGTCGGCTTCGTGCCGAGACAAACAAAGGATGGGAAACCAGATGAAAATTGTGATGGCCATTATCAAGCCGTTCAAGCTGGACGAAGTGCGTGAAGCACTCACCGCTGTCGGTATTCAGGGCCTGACCGTGACCGAAGTGAAGGGTTACGGACGCCAGAAGGGACATACCGAAATTTATCGCGGCACCGAATACGCGGTCAGCTTTCTTCCCAAGTTGAAGATCGAAATCGCTGTCGCGTCCGATCTGGTGGAGAAGGCCGTTGAAGCCATCGCGTCTTCCGCAAAGACAGGGCAGATCGGCGACGGCAAGATTTTCGTCTACTCGATTGAACAGGCCGTGCGCATCCGTACCGGCGAAACAAACACAGAAGCGCTCTAAGCACGGCTGACAGGGGAGTTTTCAAACCATGCAATTCAACAAGATTTCCACACTCAGCGCGCTTGGCGCCAGTGCGGCGGCCCTTCTGGCCCCGATTGCAGCCTTCGCGCAGGATGCAGCGGCTCCAGCGGTAGCAGCAGCTGCTGCAGCACCTGTGCCTGACAAGGGCGACACCGCCTTCATGTTCCTTGCCACCATCCTCGTGCTGTTCATGATCATTCCGGGTCTGGGACTGTTTTACGGTGGTCTGGTTCGCAGCAAGAACATGCTGTCGGTGCTGATGCAGGTCACTGTCATTGCTGCCAGCGTCATGATCATCTGGGTCGTCTACGGTTATTCCTTTGCCTTCGGCGGTTCCGAAAGCCCGTTCTTCGGTGGCTTCGCCAAGATGTTCCTGTCTGGCGTAACGAAGGACAGCACGGCTGCGACCTTCTCGCAGGGCGTCGTCATTCCGGAATTCATCTTCGTGATGTTCCAGATGACATTTGCTGCCATCACACCGGCACTGATCATCGGTGCCTTTGCTGAGCGCATCAAGTTCTCCGCTTCCATCCTGTTCTGCATTCTCTGGGTCACCTTCGTCTACTTCCCGATTGCCCACATGGTTTGGGACGCAAAGGGCTACCTCTTCGGCCTCGGCGCTCTCGACTTTGCTGGCGGCACGGTCGTTCACATCAACGCCGGTGTTGCCGGTCTGATCGGTGCGATCATGGTTGGCAAGCGCACGGGCTTCGGCAAGGACATGATGGCGCCTCACTCCATGACGCTGACCTATGTCGGTGCAGCCATGCTCTGGGTCGGCTGGTTCGGCTTCAACGCCGGTTCCAACCTGGAAGCTTCCAGCGGCGCAATGCTCGCAACCGTCAACACCTTCGTTGCAACGGCTGCTGCTATCCTGTCGTGGTGCGTTGTCGAAACCTTCACCCGCGGCAAAGCATCCATGCTGGGCGCTGCATCCGGCATGATCGCCGGTCTGGTTGCCATCACACCGGCAGCCGGTATCGTTGGCCCCATGGGCGCCATCGTCATGGGCATCATCGTCTCGCCACTGTGCTACTTCTTCGTCTCGGTCGTGAAGAACAAGTTCGGCTATGACGACACGGCAGACGTCTTCGGCGTCCACGGCGTCGGCGGTATCTTCGGTGCGCTCGCAACCGGCATCTTCGCCAGCGCATCGCTGGGCGGCGTTGGTTATGCAGGCGAACAGACCATGAGCGGCCAGTTCATGGTTCAGGCTCAGGCCGTGGTCATCACGCTCCTGTGGACCGGTATCGGCTCTGCGATCCTCTACAAGGTCGTCGACATCATCGTTGGTCTGCGTGTTCCGGTCGAAGCCGAACGCGAAGGTCTCGATCTGGCCTCCCACGGCGAAGCGGCTTACCACTCCTAAGCCCTGGCAAAGGGTGGTCGATCAAACGACCGCCCGACACCGAACAATCGAAAAGCCCGGCAAAAGTCGGGCTTTTTTCGTTTCAAAAACCATTGGTTACAGCTGATTTTGCATGGTTAATGCCATATTAACCACCAAGCCGGTACTTTGGCCTGTCATCCCGTCTGCGTCGCTCTGGCGCGGACTTCGGAAGCAACGAAAAGAACGACAGGTTCAGATTATGGACAGAGTGAATTCACCGACATTCAATGGTCGTGATAACCGCTTCGTGCTGACGGCATTTGTGGTGCGCCAGATCATGGCCCTGTGTGGTTTCGCCGTTCTCGGCGTGCTGGCACTGGGCATTACCGCATTGGCCACCTGGAATGTCGCCGATCCAAGTCTGTCCTACGCCACGGGCAACGAACCGACCAATCTGCTGGGGCGCAGCGGCGCGATCTTTGCCGATATCATGATGCAGTTTCTGGGCCTGTCGGCGCTCATTGCCATGCTGCCCATTCTTGCCTGGGCTTTCGCGCTGATCTCGGGCCGCAAATTCCATCGTATCCCCGCCCGTCTCGTCGCCTGGATCAGCGGTGCTTTCATTGCATCCGCCTCGCTCGGCTGCTTTCCAGCGCCTTTGACGTGGCCACTGCCCAACGGTATCGGCGGCGTTGTTGGTGATATGATCCTGCGTTTTCCTGCGTTGTTCATCGGTGCCTATCCCACCGGCACATTCGCCACGGTTCTCGGCGTCATCTTCGCCATCCCCTCCGCATGGCTGATGTTGTTTGCGTCCGGTCTGCTCGGCGCGCCCGATGAAGAGGATGACCTGCTGGTGGCGCAGGCCGCAGCGCCGTCCAAGGCCCGCAAGGTGCAGGACGCTGTCGAAGAGGATGAGGATGACGGCGAAGGATTCTTCAGCAATTTCCTCGCCATCGGTCTGCTCACCCATCACTGGTACATCACCCAGGCTCGATTCCGCCGTCTGTTCGGCCTCAAGCCGAAGTCGATGCGCAATGAATTCGAACAACCCTATGATTTCAACGATTATGAATTCGGCACGCTGAACGAGCCATCGCGTCTCAAGACCGCAATCAACCGGCTGGATCGCGCTGAACCGTCCTTCGAAGAGCGGGCCGAAGCCCGTGCGCGCCGCGAAATCTCGCCGCCACCGATTTCCATGGGTGATGATGACGACCTCGATGACGAGGACAGCCTGCCCGATGGCGTGTTGTCCGGCGACACGAAGTTCTCGCCGCGCCCGCCTGTCGGACAGACCCGTATCACTGCCCCGCCTCCCCGCCCAAAGCCGAGCGACCGCGTGGCGCGCGATGCGCAAACCTCCTTCATTGCTGCAGACGGTTTCCAGCTGCCTTCCGTCCATCTTCTGGCAGAGCCGAAAAACGTTGTTCGCGATACCACGCTCTCCGCAGAGGTTCTGGAACAGAATGCCCGCAGGCTGGAAGGCGTGCTGGAGGATTTCGGCGTCAAGGGCGAGATCATCCATGTTCGTCCCGGCCCTGTCGTGACCATGTACGAGCTGGAGCCCGCACCGGGTATCAAGTCCTCGCGCGTCATCGGCCTTGCCGACGATATCGCCCGCTCCATGAGCGCGATTGCCGCCCGCGTTGCCGTCGTGCCTGGCCGCAACGCCATCGGCATCGAACTGCCGAACAAGATTCGCGAGACGGTCTATCTACGCGAGTTGATTGCTTCGCGTGATTTCGAAAACAACAAGGCCAAGCTGCCCATGTCGCTGGGCAAGACCATTGGCGGCGAAGCGGTGATTGCCGATCTGGCCAAGATGCCACATCTTCTGGTCGCCGGTACCACGGGTTCTGGTAAGTCGGTTGCCATCAACACCATGATCCTGTCGCTGCTCTACCGCATGACGCCGGAACAGTGCCGCCTGATCATGATCGACCCGAAAATGCTGGAACTGTCGGTTTACGATGGTATTCCGCATCTGCTGTCTCCCGTCGTCACCGATCCGAAGAAGGCCGTGGTTGCGCTGAAATGGACCGTGCGCGAGATGGAAGAGCGCTACAAGAAGATGTCCAAGATCGGTGTGCGCAACATCGATGGCTTCAACACCCGCGTTCAGCAGGCGCTGGACAAGGGCGAAGTGCTGACCCGTACCGTGCAGACCGGTTTCGACCGCCAGACCGGCGAGGCCATGTATGAGACCGAAGAGTTCGACCTGAAGCCATTGCCCTATATCGTCGTCATCATCGACGAAATGGCCGACCTGATGATGGTTGCCGGCAAGGATATCGAAGGCGCGGTCCAGCGCCTGGCGCAGATGGCGCGTGCGGCTGGCATCCACGTCATCATGGCCACGCAGCGCCCATCGGTGGACGTCATCACCGGTACGATCAAGGCTAACTTCCCGACCCGTATCTCCTTCCAGGTCACCTCCAAGATCGACAGCCGCACCATTCTGGGTGAGCAGGGTGCCGAACAGCTGCTGGGCATGGGCGACATGCTCTATATGGCCGGTGGCGGGCGCATTCAGCGTGTTCATGGCCCATTCGTGGCCGATAATGAAGTCGAGGACATCGTTGCCTATCTGAAGACCCAAGGCGCGCCTGAATATCTCGAATCCATCACCGAAGAAGATGAGGACGAAGACGGCGGCGGCCCCGCAGGCACGGGCAACATGGCCGAATCAGACGATCCATACGATCAGGCCGTCGCCGTCGTGCTGCGTGATGGAAAGGCCTCCACCTCCTATGTCCAGCGCCGCCTCGGTATCGGTTACAACCGTGCCGCCTCGCTGATCGAGCGTATGGAGCAGGAAGGCATCATCGGACCTGCCAACCATGCCGGCAAACGCGAAATTCTGGTGCCGACCGAACAGGATTGATCGCAACAGGCAAAAGCACGTCAATCCACTGGCCCGGTTGCTGAATACCACGCATCTTCACGCAGATATCAGCAACCAAGGCTCGGCTTTGGCGTTATAGCAAACCCCTGATGTCATGAAGCCGCCGCGTTTTTTCGGCAATAGGAAAGCGATGAAGGAGAAAAGAATGAAAAAGACTATTCCGGTCGTTTCCGCGCAGTCCGCCGGGCTTGAAAGCCCGATGACGCGCCGTGGCGTAATGACCCTGTTTTCGGCAACGGCAGCTTTCGCCGCGCTGCAGCCACTGGCTGCCTTTGCGCAGGGCGATGCGACCGCCCAGAAAATTGCAAACCATTTCTCGTCCGTCAAAACCATGATGGGCGAATTCGTCCAGTTCGGTCCGCGCGGCGAACAGACTGGTGGCAAATTCTACATCGCCCGCCCCGGCAAGCTGCGCTTCAACTATGAAGACCCATCGCCAATGCGCGTGATTTCCGATGGCAAGAATGTCGTCATCGGCAACAACAAGCTGAAGACGTGGGATCTCTATCCGCTGTCGAAAACCCCGCTCAGCCTGCTTCTCGCCGACAAGATCGACCTGAACCACCAGAAGGTTCGCGATGTGAAGGAAGAGTCCGATCTCACCACCATCGTTCTGGGTGACAAAAGCATTTTCGGCGATAGCACCATTACCCTGATGTTCGACCCCAAGACCTTCGATCTACGCCAGTGGACCACGACGGATGCGCAGAACAAGGACACGACGGTGATGATTTTCAACGTCCAGACGGGCATGGCCCTCGACGACAAGGTTTTTGCCATCAATTACGAGGAAGTGCGCGGTCGCGGCTGACGCAATCGCTGCTCCTTCATTCAGAATTTTTCCCAGCATTGTCCGGGAGAAAAGGATTCCCGTTTCCGGGCCGATGTTATAAGCCTGCCTCCACCTTTCCCTAAAGGACGAACGGAGCGCAGGCATGACCTTCTCGATAACCACATGGAACATCAACTCGGTGCGGCTGCGCATGCCGATTGTCGAGCAGTTTCTGGTGCGTTACCAACCCGATGTCATCTGCCTGCAGGAAACGAAATGCCCGAATGGCGAGTTTCCGCTGAAGCCCCTGAAGGCGCTCGGCTATGAACATGTCATCATTCATGGCCAGAAGGGCTATCACGGCGTGGCGATTGCCTCCAGGCTGCCGCTGACCGAAGACCATCGTCAGGATTATTGCGGCATTGGCGATGCGCGCCACATATCCGGCATCGTGCAGGTCGGCTCGCGCAGAATTCGCCTGCATAATTTCTACGTTCCTGCCGGTGGCGATGAGCCGGATCGCGCGATCAATCCGAAATTCGGTCACAAGCTGGATTTCATCGAGGAGATGAAGGCGCTGAGCGCCGATGGCGTTCCCGGCACTTCCTCCATTCTGGTAGGCGATCTCAACATCGCGCCGCTCGAAAACGACGTCTGGTCGCACAAGCAGCTCTTGAAAATCGTCAGCCACACGCCGGTTGAGACGGAAGGCCTGCTGGAGATCATGAAAAAGGGCAACTGGCTCGACCTGATGCGCCTCAACGTGCCTGATAGCGAAAAGATTTACACCTGGTGGAGCTACCGCGCCAAGGACTGGGAAGCCGCCGACCGCGGCCGCCGCCTCGACCACATCTGGTCCTCACAAGACCTTGGCCCCTCACTGGAGGGCATCGACATCCTGCGCGAAGCCCGCGGCTGGAACCGTCCGTCAGACCACGTGCCCGTGACGGCGCGGTTCAAGTTTTGAAATTAGTTCAACCGCAACCGCCCTCATTCCTGTCCTCGTGACAGGAATCCAGTCGTCGCGCGTCTGCGCGGCGGAAAGAGTTCTCTCAGCCCAAGGACTTGGGCTGACTAGATTCCTGTGACGAGCACAGGAATGAGGGTGAAAGCTGATTTTTCAACATCTGGCCTTGAAGGCTCCGGAATGGCTTGGCCATCTTCCATCATCCCTTGGACATGAAGCTCAAGCGCTTCCCTGGCCATACGCCGCGCATCATCAAGATCAATTCCAGCCGTCACAACACCGGGAAAATCGGGGAAAGAGACGCCGTAATCGCTATCGGCGTCCTTATGTATCAGTCCGATATATTCACGCATTGTCGTCACCCACACATCCGTATCAGAATACTAAAATGCCCGCATCTACTTAAGAAAATCGCCCCTGAAGCGCGGTGGCGCCAGCAGAGAGGGCTGCGATGTTGTCGCGGATGCGGGTCAGGACGACATCGGCAATATCTGGGAATTCTTCGATCATGCGGTGGAAGAGGATGCGGGTGATGCGGATGACTTCGGAATCTTCCGTGGCGACTGCGGTGTATTTACGTTCGCACAGCGTGAACAGCGCCAGTTCCGAGAGCAGGGTGCCCGAGGTAGGCGTTGCCTGAAGTTCGGCCTTGCCGCTGCGGCCGGTGCTATAGAGATAAAAGCCGCCGCGGGCGATGACGAAGGCGCATTCGGCGGGGGAATGTTCGCGAAACAGGGCCTGGCCCTCGGCAATCCTGCGCCGCTCGGCACCGAAGGCGATCAGACGCAGCTGGTCGTCGGTAAAGCCCTGAAACAGGGGCACCTTGGCCAGGAGCTGGATGTCGTCGTTCAATGCCATATCGTTCGAAACCCCGGACTTGCAATCACAACGGTTTTCGAACAAAGGCGCGGCCAAGACAAGGGCCACGCCTCTATTAATTTCACGCGATCAATTCCTGCGAGTGCCGGAATAATCAGGGAACGATCTTGTAGCCGCCATTCTCGGTGACGAGAAGTTCGGCATTGGACGGATCGCGCTCGATTTTCTGGCGCAGGCGGTAGACGTGGGTTTCGAGCGTGTGGGTGGTGACGCCGGAATTGTAACCCCAGACCTCTTCCAGCAGGACGTCGCGCGTGACGACGGCACTGCCTGCGCGGTAGAGATAACGGATGATCGCCGCTTCCTTTTCCGTGAGGCGGATTTTCTTGCCGTCTTCGGTGGTCAGCAGCTTCTGGCTCGGCTTGAACTGATACGGGCCAACGGTGAAGACGGCGTCCTCGCTCTGCTCATACTGGCGCAGCTGCGCACGAATACGGGCCAGAAGCACCGCAAAGCGGAACGGCTTGGTGACATAGTCGTTCGCACCGGCCTCTAGGCCGAGGATGGTGTCGGAATCCGTGTCGTGGCCGGTCAGCATGATGATGGGGGACTTGAAGCCGTTCTTGCGCATCAGCTTCACCGCCTCGCGCCCGTCCATATCAGGCAAGCCGACATCCATGATGAGCAGATCGACCTGCGTCGATTTTGCTGTCTGGATGGCAGCATTGGCATTGGCGCCGGTCAGAAGCGAGAACTCCTCGTAAGGAGACAATTGCTCGGCAAGGGTCTCGCGCAGGTCGTCGTCGTCATCCACCAGAAGAAGTGTACGGGCCGTCATGGGATATCTCAGCCTTTCTTTGTATATTAAAGCATATCGCGCCAAAGTGTTCAGCGGTTGTCGGTGCCGACATGCTTTTCGCTTTCGTGAGCTAATTCAGCGGTTTGACGCCGCGCCGTCAACCCTTCGTCGCTCTGTAACGCGGAGCTATGAGGTCACGTTGGCACACCTGCAAAGCAAAATCTCGTGAGAACTATGGCAACAGGCGCAAAAAAACAGCAAAAATCCCCCTCAAAACTGCTGGTTCGGCCCGCCCCGCGCAATAAAAGTCGCGCTTTGCTGCAATTGGGCCGCCTGACCTTTCCCGCCGCCATCGGTCGTAATGGACGCACGGCCCTGAAACGCGAAGGCGACGGCAAAACCCCGATCACGACCATGGCCGTTCTTTACGGTTTTCACCGGGGCGATCGGGTGGCCGCCTTGAAAACATCGCTGACGATGCATCGTACGCGAAGAGATATGCTGTGGTGCGATGCGCCGGATGATCCGAATTATAACAGGCTAGTCAAGGCACCGTTCCGGAAGAGCCACGAGGAGATGCAGAGGCAGGACGGTCTTTACGACGTCTGCCTCGTACTGGACTGGAACATTACGTCCCGTCGCCGCAGTCTGGGCTCTGCGATCTTCATGCACATGATCCGCCCCGGCTATGAGCCGACCGCCGGATGCGTGGCACTGCACCCCAGAGACATGCGGCGCATTCTGCCCTTTCTGAAAAAGGGCAGAAAGATCAGGGTGCTTTAGCGCGTCTTTCTTCGCCTCTTGGTGAGGAAAAGAAAGAATGAGCATCACGCCGCTTGCGCCTTATTCTGCCTGTTCTCGATGAGATCATCGACCACAGCCGGATCGGCCAGCGTGGACGTATCGCCCAGCGAGCCAAAGTCATCCTCAGCGATCTTGCGCAGGATGCGGCGCATGATCTTGCCCGAGCGGGTTTTTGGCAGGCCGGGCGAGAACTGGATCTTGTCCGGCGTGGCGACGGGACCGATTTCGTTGCGCACATGCTTGACGAGTTCGGCGCGAAGAGCATCGTCTCCGGTTTGCCCCGCCATCAGCGTGACATAGCAGTAGATGCCCTGTCCCTTGATGGAATGCGGGTAGCCCACCACCGCAGCCTCGGAGACGAGATTGTGCGACACGAGGGCCGATTCGACTTCTGCCGTACCAAGACGATGGCCGGACACGTTAAGCACGTCATCGACGCGCCCGGTGATCCAGTAATAGCCATCCTCATCGCGACGGCAGCCATCGCCGGTGAAGTATTTGCCCTTGTAGGTCGAGAAGTAGGTGTCGATGAAGCGCTGGTGGTCGCCATAGACGGTGCGCGATTGACCGGGCCAGCTATCGGCAATGCAGAGATTGCCGTCCGCTGCCCCTTCCAGCACCTTGCCCTCGGCATCGACCAGCTGCGGCTGCACGCCGAAGAAGGGACGCGTGGCCGAGCCAGGTTTGAGATCGGTCGCACCGGGCAGCGGCGTGATCAGAATGCCGCCGGTTTCCGTCTGCCACCATGTATCGACAATCGGGCTCTTATCCTC
>NZ_JBETMF010000023.1:0-20600 GCF_040427045.1 Agrobacterium vacciniicorymbosi | reverse complement strand
GTTATGCCAGGCGACAACGTTACCGTTGCTGTTGAGCTGATCGTTCCAATCGCGATGGAAGAAAAGCTGCGCTTCGCGATCCGCGAAGGCGGCCGTACCGTCGGCGCCGGCATCGTGGCCTCGATCGTCGAGTAATCTTTTCCCGTAAGGGAGAAACGAAAGCCCCGCTGGCAACAGCGGGGCTTTTTGTTTTTGCGCTTACATCATTCTGCTCTTTCATAAAAACAGAAGACTGGCATGTTTTTGCCTTTAATGACCTTTTTTGGGCTACGTTGCCTCAACATCGCCTAATATTCTTATGTAGCTTCCGCTAACCGAAGGCGTTGCCTTTCGGAACACAGCCAGCAAATGGCAATCAACGGGAGCGAACATGACTGAGACGGCACGCGTATTTATTGGCTTCGACAGCAAGGAAGTCGTCGCCTACCATGTCTTTTGCCAAAGCATTCAAGAGAAGAGCTCCATTCCAGTAGAGTTCATGCCGATCGCGCTCAGCAATCTCGACGGTGTTTTCACGCGGGAGCGTAATCAGCTCCAGTCAACGGAATTTTCCTTCTCGCGTTTTCTGGTTCCCTATCTGTGCAACTTCGAGGGTTGGGCGATATTTGCCGACTGCGATATGTTGATGCGTTCAGATATCGCCAAGCTCTGGAATATGCGCGATGACCGTTATGCCGCGATGTGCGTGAAGCATGACTATGTTCCAAAGGTCGAAACCAAATTTCTTGGGCAGACCCAGACGAAATACGAGAAGAAGAACTGGTCGAGCTTCATCCTATTCAACAATGCAAAGTGCAGAGCGCTGACCAAGGACTACGTCAACACGGCCACCGGATTGCAGCTTCATCAGTTCAAGTGGCTCGAGTCTGAAGATTTAATCGGAGAAATTCCCGCAAGCTGGAATTGGCTCGTCAACGAGTACGACCATGATCCGGCTGCGGACAATGTCCATTTCACTGATGGCGGTCCGTATTTCGCGGAATACAAGAACGACGATTATGCCGAAGAGTGGTTCGCTACTCGGGAGAGAATGTTGACTGTTGTTCAGCGCGCCTAGTGAGCATATCGCGCAGGCGAGACCGCGCGCATACGCTGCTATTTACGACGTAAGCGCCGGATGAGGTCTTTGATCTTCCGGCGCCATTTCATCTGATCCCAAATCTTGGCGACCCTTCTTTCCATCCCGGTAAAGCGGTTGCCGAGCACCTGAGACGCAGCCATCGCGATCTCTCCCTGATCGAATTCGGGGAAGCGTTTGGAAACGTTCGACAGCCAGTTTTGTGAGGCGGCTGAATCACTTTCTTCCAACCGTCTGATACGGCCTTTTTTCACGAATAGGTGTAGGACGGTCTGCTCGAACGTCCAATCATGTTCCGTATACATATTAAACTGTGTGCCAGCCACACCGGTGAAGCCGCACAGATAAACCTCCGCTTCAGGAATCGATTCAATCAGCCACAGCGCCAGCGCAAAGCCGGTGGTCGGCATTCTTCCTGGCGGATAGAAGTTGTCGAACATGCAATCGAAATCAATGGTGAGTGGGACAAGATCACTCGTGCGCGGGCAGGAAGGTTTTCCTTCGTTCATCCTCACCCTGTCGGCCAGCATGCCAACTTCAGCCTTTAGCCCGTTGGGGAAAAAACTATGGGCGCTATCGAAGTGCTTTTGGGACTTGAGGAAGCGTTTGCCGTTTGCCACCAGTCGGTGACACAAGATTGCGTCATGGGGAAAGGGCGCTTTTAAAACCTTCGCGCATCCGGTGAAAAACACGAAAAGCGTGTCTGGAGGCAAGGCGCCTACGATTTTATCGATGTCAACGCTTTCGCTGTTGGCGATCAGCGCGATTGTGCCGTAATTTTTGAGTAGGTTCGTGAATGCATGTGGTTCCAATGCATTCGAAATTCCCTGCATGATCGTTTCCCAGTTTATGATGTGAAACGAAAATAGTGTTCGCCTTGTCTGGTTCCATCATCTTTGTGAATCTTGAAAAAAACACTTGCCAATAAAGATTCGTGGCCTTAAACGGGCGTCACGGACAACGGTGGACAAAAGAAGTTTGCCGGATTGTTCCGATTTAGGGGTATAGCTCAG
Organism: Agrobacterium vacciniicorymbosi; assembly: GCF_040427045.1. Taxonomy (NCBI): domain Bacteria; kingdom Pseudomonadati; phylum Pseudomonadota; class Alphaproteobacteria; order Hyphomicrobiales; family Rhizobiaceae; genus Agrobacterium; species Agrobacterium vacciniicorymbosi. The sequence goes on along the minus strand of NZ_JBETMF010000023.1, from coordinate 18,509 downwards.
TTGGTAGAGCGGCGGTCTCCAAAACCGCAGGTCGTAAGTTCGAGCCTTACTGCCCCTGCCATTCCTCATGCGCAAGCGCGGGCATCGCTGCATGGCAGGTGAGGTGCCGGTATACCCGGTGAAATTCGCCGAATGTCGATTTCCTCTTGTTTAATTGGGAATCGGCGTTTATGTAGGTCAAAACAGACACGCGGTGCGTGGGGCTGATCAGTATCGGCTTTACGTGCCGTAATTGCGTGGGCAGTCAATGGCATCCAAAACCAATCCGTTTACGTTTCTGCAGCAGGTTCGCGCCGAAGCGTCGAAGATCACTTGGCCGTCGCGCCGCGAAACGATGATTTCCACGGCTATGGTGCTGGTAATGGTCATCTTCGCGGCACTGTTCTTCTTTGCGGCTGACCAGCTCATTGGCTGGTTGCTCAGTCTCGTTCTGAGCGTCGGCCGGTAACGAATTGAGCGGAGAGTAAAGATGGCAGCGCGTTGGTATATCGTTCAGGCGTATTCGAACTTCGAGAAGAAGGTCGCTGAGTCGATTGAGGAAAAGGTCCGTCAGAAGGGTCTTGATCACCTATTTGAAAGAATCCTCGTGCCGACCGAAAAGGTTGTCGAGGTGCGTCGCGGTCGCAAGGTCGATAGTGAGCGTAAGTTTTTTCCAGGTTACGTGCTGGTGCGCGCCAACCTGACGGATGAGGCCTATCACCTCATCAAGAATACGCCCAAGGTCACGGGTTTCCTGGGTTCGGATAACAAGCCTGTTCCGATCCCTGATTCTGAAGCAGACCGTATTCTCGGTCAGGTTCAGGAAGGCGTTGAACGTCCGAAGTCTTCGGTTTCGTTCGAGATCGGCGAGCAGGTTCGCGTTTCCGATGGTCCGTTCGCATCGTTCAACGGTGTGGTTCAGGATGTCGATGAGGAGCGTTCGCGCCTGAAGGTGGAAGTATCGATCTTTGGTCGTGCGACACCTGTCGAGCTGGAATACGCTCAGGTCGAGAAGGTCTGACAAGATTTCGAAAGGCGCATGCGCCTTTCATTCAATTCATCGGTGAGTGTCTGCAAGTCGTTGCTTTCTCACTGGTGTGATGCGGCAAGTCCGCATAACGCGTGGAAGATTTCCTGGCTCTTAGCCGGGGCAGGGATCGCACCACGCAACCGCAGCCGCCGGAATTTCCGGCATAGGAGCCGGGAAACCGGTTCGATTTGAAAGGCAGAGAGATATGGCTAAGAAAGTTGCAGGCCAGCTCAAGCTTCAGGTCAAGGCAGGATCGGCAAACCCGTCCCCGCCAATCGGCCCGGCGCTTGGTCAGCGTGGCATTAACATCATGGAATTCTGCAAGGCGTTCAACGCCGCTACGCAGGAAATGGAAAAGGGTATGCCGATCCCGGTCGTCATTACCTATTACCAGGACAAGTCCTTCACGTTTGCTATGAAGCAGCCGCCAATGACCTATTGGCTGAAGAAGGAAGCAAAGATCACCTCCGGTTCCAAGACGCCTGGTAAGGGCGCCAAGGTCGGCTCGATCACCAAGGCTCAGGTCAGAACTATTGCCGAAGGCAAGATGAAGGATCTGAACGCAGCCGACATCGAAGGCGCAATGGCGATGGTTGAGGGCTCTGCCCGCGCCATGGGCCTGGAAGTGGTAGGTTGATCATGGCTAAGCTTGCAAAGCGCGTACAGAAGATCCGCGAAGGCGTGGATTCGAAGACACTTTACGTCCTGACCGACGCCATTTCGATGGTTAAGGAACGGGCTGTCGCCAAGTTCGACGAAACCGTTGAAGTTTCCATGAACCTCGGCGTTGACCCACGTCACGCGGACCAGATGGTTCGCGGCGTTGTCAACCTGCCGAACGGCACAGGCCGCGACGTTCGCGTTGCTGTTTTTGCTCGTGGCGCCAAGGCTGATGAAGCCAAGGCTGCTGGTGCAGACATCGTCGGTGCTGAAGACCTGCTCGAAATCGTTCAGGGCGGCAAGATCGACTTCGACCGCGTTATCGCGACCCCTGACATGATGCCGCTCGTCGGTCGTCTCGGCAAGGTTCTCGGCCCACGCGGCATGATGCCGAACCCTAAGGTCGGTACGGTTACGATGGACGTTGCTGGAGCTGTCAAGGCTTCCAAGGGCGGCGCCGTTGAATTCCGCGTCGAAAAGGCCGGTATCGTTCATGCTGGCATCGGCAAGGCTTCCTTCGATGCCAAGGCGCTCGAAGAAAACATCAAGGCTTTTGCTGACGCCGTCATCAAGGCAAAGCCAGCTGGCGCCAAGGGTAACTACGTCAAGCGCGTAGCGATCTCCTCGACCATGGGTCCGGGCGTTCGCATCGAGCCTTCGTCGGTCACCGCATAATCATTCGCCGCGTCTCCCAGGAGGCGCGGCAAAAAAGATTTCCGGTTCGCAAGAGCCGGGAATTTCCAGGGCAACCTGGAACTCCTGTCCGAGATTGCTGGCGGTCCATTTCCTTCGGGATTTAGGCCTTAATCATTAGCCTGCATGAGACGGGTAAGGCCCGGATTTTCGCATCCAAGGATGCTTAATAATCCGGTTCGAACCTGATGTGCCTGTGCCTGAAGCCGTTTGCGGCGACAGAGCGGGGGACAGGATCCTCAAGCGTCGCTTGAGATTTTGGCAACAAAGTCTCTTGAGGCAAAGGCAAACCCGATGGGTGCACATTCAGTGTGTTCTCATCTACTGGAGACAGACAGTGGAAAGAGCGGAAAAACGCGAATTCGTCACGGAGCTGAACGAAGTCTTCAAGGCTTCCGGTTCAGTTGTCGTGGCCCACTATGCTGGTGTCACAGTTGCGCAGATGAACGATTTTCGTTCGAAAATGCGTGCTGCTGGCGGCACCGTCAAGGTCGCGAAGAACCGCCTGGCCAAGATCGCTCTTCAGGGTACGGAGTCGGAAGGGATCATCGATCTCTTCAAGGGACAGACGCTGATTGCATACAGCACTGACCCTATGATTGCTCCGAAAGTCGTCATGGATTTCGCAAAGACCAACGACAAAGTCGTTGTTCTGGGCGGCGCCATGGGAGCAACCACGCTCAACGCAGATGCAGTCAAGTCGCTTGCGACCCTGCCGTCGTTGGACGAGCTGCGCGGAAAGCTGCTGGGCCTACTCAACGCCCCTGCAACGCGCATCGCTACGGTTGTTTCGGCACCGGCAAGTCAGCTTGCTCGCGTGTTCTCGGCATACTCCAAGAAGGACGAAGCCGCTTAAGGCGGTTTTTCGCTGTAAATATTCAAACCGGTTCGAACCGAATTAAAGGAACTATAACATGGCTGATCTCGCAAAGATCGTTGACGACCTCTCCGCTCTGACAGTTCTGGAAGCTGCTGAGCTTTCCAAGCTTCTCGAAGAAAAGTGGGGCGTTTCCGCTGCTGCTCCTGTAGCAGTTGCTGCTGCTGGCGGCGCTGCTGCAGCTCCTGCTGAAGAAGAAAAGACTGAATTCGACGTCATCCTGACGGACGCTGGCGCTAACAAGATCAACGTCATCAAGGAAGTCCGCGCTATCACAGGTCTCGGCCTGAAGGAAGCTAAGGACCTCGTCGAAGGCGCACCTAAGGCTGTTAAGGAAGCTGTTTCCAAGGCTGAAGCTGCTGACCTCAAGAAGAAGCTTGAAGACGCAGGCGCCAAGGTTGACGTTAAGTAATCTTGGAATGTTTTGGGAGGTGGTGCTTGCACCGCCTCCTGATTTCATTTCTACCGAACTTTTTACCCAAAAGCCGCGTGAAAATGGCTTTTGGGTAATGGGTTCTTCAAGAGAATGGTTTCGAACCGCGCTGTACAGGCAATCCGGCCTTACAATTCGGGACGTGAAACGAGATTGAAGACACTCATTGGATTGACGGGATCGACTGGCCAGCGGTTCCCGTCCGTTGCAGGCCCGGATGCAATTTTAAAGGAGCGACGATGGCTCAGACCCTTTCGTTTAACGGTCGCAGGCGCGTACGCAAGTTTTTCGGCAAGATTCCAGAAGTAGCGGAAATGCCGAACCTCATTGAGGTTCAGAAGGCTTCGTACGACCAGTTTCTCATGGTTGACGAGCCCAAGGGCGGTCGTCCCGACGAGGGATTGAATGCCGTATTCAAATCCGTATTCCCGATCACCGACTTCTCCGGTGCGTCCATGCTGGAATTCGTTTCTTACGAATTCGAAGCACCGAAGTTCGACGTCGAGGAATGCCGTCAGCGCGATCTGACCTACGCAGCGCCGCTCAAGGTGACGTTGCGCCTCATCGTGTTCGATATTGATGAAGATACGGGCGCGAAGTCCATCAAGGACATCAAGGAACAGTCCGTCTACATGGGCGACATGCCGCTCATGACCAACAACGGTACGTTCATCGTCAACGGCACCGAGCGCGTTATCGTGTCTCAGATGCACCGTTCGCCGGGCGTATTCTTCGACCACGACAAGGGCAAGAGCCACTCTTCCGGCAAGCTTCTGTTTGCTGCCCGCGTCATTCCGTATCGCGGTTCCTGGCTCGATATCGAATTCGACGCCAAGGATGTCGTCTACGCACGTATCGACCGTCGCCGTAAACTGCCTGCAACATCGCTTCTGATGGCGCTTGGCATGGACGGCGAAGAAATCCTGTCGACCTTCTACACCAAGGCAAATTACGAGCGCGACGGCGAAGGCTGGCGCTTCCCGTATCAGGCCGACGTGCTGAAGGGTGCCAAGGCTATCACCGAACTGGTTGATGCCGACACGGGCGAAGTCGTTGTCGAAGCCGGTAAGAAGCTGACCCCGCGTCTGCTGCGTCAGCTGTCCGACAAGGGCCTCAAGTTCCTGAAGGCGACGGATGAAGACCTCTACGGCAACTATCTGGCCGAAGACATCGTCAACTACGAGACAGGTGAAATCTATCTCGAAGCTGGCGACGAAATCGACGAGAAGACGCTGAAGCTCATCCTCGACTCTGGTTTCGATGAGATTCCGATCCTCAACATCGACCACGTCAATGTTGGCGCCTACATCCGCAACACGCTGGCTGCAGACAAGAACGAGAACCGTCAGGAAGCTCTGTTCGACATCTACCGCGTCATGCGTCCGGGTGAGCCACCAACCATGGATTCGGCTGAAGCCATGTTCAACTCGCTGTTCTTCGATAGCGAGCGCTATGACCTGTCGGCTGTTGGCCGCGTCAAGATGAACATGCGTCTCGACCTTGATGCAGAAGACACCGTGCGCACACTGCGCAAGGAAGACATCCTGGCTGTCGTCAAGATGCTGGTCGAACTGCGCGACGGTAAGGGCGAAATCGACGATATCGACAACCTCGGCAACCGTCGTGTTCGCTCCGTCGGTGAGTTGATGGAGAACCAGTATCGTCTGGGTCTGCTGCGCATGGAACGTGCGATCAAGGAACGTATGTCCTCGATCGAAATCGACACCGTGATGCCGCAGGATCTGATCAACGCCAAGCCAGCAGCAGCTGCCGTTCGCGAATTCTTCGGCTCCTCGCAGCTGTCGCAGTTCATGGACCAGGTGAACCCGCTTTCGGAAATCACCCACAAGCGCCGTCTTTCGGCTCTTGGACCAGGTGGTCTGACCCGCGAGCGCGCAGGCTTCGAAGTCCGCGACGTTCACCCAACCCACTACGGCCGTATTTGCCCGATTGAAACGCCGGAAGGCCCGAACATCGGTCTGATCAACTCGCTTGCAACCTTTGCCCGCGTCAACAAGTACGGCTTCATCGAAAGCCCGTACCGCAAGATCATCGACGGCAAGGTTACGACTGACGTGATTTACCTCTCCGCTATGGAAGAGGCGAAGTACTACGTCGCACAGGCGAATGCCGAGCTGGACGCTGAAGGCGCGTTTACGGAAGAGTTCGTTGTTTGCCGTCACTCCGGCGAAGTTATGCTTGCTCCGCGTGACAACATCAACCTGATGGACGTTTCGCCGAAGCAGCTGGTTTCGGTCGCTGCGGCTCTCATTCCGTTCCTGGAAAACGACGACGCCAACCGCGCTCTCATGGGCTCGAACATGCAGCGTCAGGCCGTTCCGCTTCTGCGTGCCGAGGCTCCGTTCGTCGGAACCGGCATGGAGCCGATCGTTGCCCGTGACTCCGGCGCTGCCATTGCAGCCCGTCGTTCCGGTGTTGTCGATCAGGTGGATGCGACCCGTATCGTTATCCGTGCAACCGAAGACCTCGATGCAGGCAAGTCCGGCGTTGATATCTATCGTCTGCAGAAGTTCCAGCGCTCCAACCAGAATACCTGCGTCAACCAGCGTCCGCTGGTCGCCGTCGGCGACATTCTGAACAAGGGCGACATCATCGCTGACGGTCCTTCGACCGACCTCGGTGACTTGGCACTTGGCCGCAACGCGCTCGTCGCGTTCATGCCTTGGAACGGTTACAACTACGAAGACTCGATCCTGATGTCCGAGCGCATCGTCTCCGACGACGTGTTCACCTCCATCCACATCGAAGAATTCGAAGTGATGGCCCGCGACACCAAGCTTGGTCCTGAAGAAATCACGCGTGATATTCCGAACGTTTCGGAAGAAGCGCTGAAGAACCTCGACGAAGCCGGTATCGTTTACATCGGTGCGGAAGTTCAGCCTGGCGATATCCTCGTCGGCAAGATCACGCCGAAGGGTGAAAGCCCGATGACGCCGGAAGAAAAGCTTCTGCGCGCCATCTTCGGTGAAAAGGCTTCCGACGTTCGCGACACATCCATGCGCATGCCTCCGGGCACGTTTGGTACGGTCGTTGAAGTTCGCGTTTTCAACCGTCACGGCGTCGAAAAAGACGAACGTGCGATGGCTATCGAGCGCGAAGAGATCGAACGTCTTGCCAAGGACCGTGACGACGAGCAGGCCATTCTGGACCGCAACGTCTATGGTCGTCTGATCGAGATGCTGCGCGGACAGGTTTCCATTGCCGGTCCAAAGGGCTTCAAGAAGGGCGTCGAGCTTTCGAACGCTGTCGTATCCGAATATCCCCGCTCGCAGTGGTGGATGTTCGCTGTCGAAGACGAAAAGGCTCAGTCCGAGCTGGAAGCGCTTCGCGGTCAGTACGACGAATCCAAGTCGCGCCTTGAACAGCGCTTCATGGACAAGGTCGAGAAGGTTCAGCGCGGCGACGAAATGCCTCCTGGCGTCATGAAGATGGTCAAGGTCTTCGTTGCTGTGAAGCGCAAGATCCAGCCGGGCGACAAGATGGCTGGCCGTCACGGTAACAAGGGCGTTGTCTCGCGTATCGTGCCTGTTGAAGATATGCCGTTCCTGGAAGATGGTACGCATGTCGACATCTGCTTGAACCCGCTGGGCGTGCCTTCGCGCATGAACGTCGGTCAGATTCTCGAAACGCATCTCGCATGGGCTTGCGCCGGTATGGGCAAGAAAATCGGGAATATGCTTGAAGAGTATCACAAGTCGCTCGACATCACCGACCTGAAGCGCGAGCTGACGGAAGTGTATGCCAGCCAGGCCAAGGACGAAGTCTCGCAGTTCGACGACGAGTCCCTGATCCGTCTTGCCGAGCAGTCCAAGAAGGGCGTTTCCATTGCAACGCCGGTCTTCGACGGTGCGCATGAGCCTGACGTTGCAGAAATGCTGAAGAGAGCCGGTCTCAATGAGTCGGGTCAGTCTGTTCTGTACGATGGTCGTACCGGTGAAACCTTCGACCGTAAGGTCACCGTTGGCTACATGTACATGATCAAGCTGAACCACTTGGTCGACGACAAGATCCACGCTCGTTCGATCGGTCCTTACTCGCTCGTTACTCAGCAGCCGCTGGGTGGTAAGGCGCAGTTCGGCGGTCAGCGCTTCGGGGAAATGGAAGTCTGGGCTCTGGAAGCTTACGGCGCAGCTTACACGCTGCAGGAAATGCTCACCGTCAAGTCGGACGACGTGGCGGGCCGTACCAAGGTTTACGAAGCAATCGTCCGTGGCGACGATACCTTCGAAGCCGGTATTCCAGAGAGCTTCAACGTTCTCGTCAAGGAAATGCGCTCGCTGGGCCTCAGCGTCGAACTGGAAAACTCCAAGCTCGACGACGCCAACGCAGCGGATCAGCTGCCTGACGCGGCGGAATAAGAAACAGAAGGGCAGGCACTCAATGTGCCTGCCTGTTTCGCCCGAGGGTCGTGACCCAAGGGTAGAAACTTCCGCCGCATTTTGCGGTTAATCATGTTTTAGGCATTGGTCGGTGATCGGCACAGCACCGCGCCAGATGCAAGCAAGGGGCCAAACCCCTAAGGAGACAGGCATGAACCAAGAGGTCATGAACCTTTTCAACCCGTCGGTACCGGCGCAGCATTTCGATTCCATCCGGATTTCGATTGCGAGCCCGGAAAAAATCCTTTCCTGGTCTTATGGCGAGATCAAGAAGCCGGAAACCATCAACTACCGTACGTTCAAGCCAGAGCGTGACGGTCTTTTCTGCGCGCGTATTTTCGGACCGATCAAGGACTATGAGTGCTTGTGCGGCAAGTACAAGCGCATGAAGTACAAGGGCATTATCTGCGAAAAGTGCGGCGTTGAAGTTACGCTGTCGCGCGTTCGCCGTGAGCGCATGGGCCATATCGAACTGGCCGCGCCCGTTGCCCATATCTGGTTCCTGAAGTCGCTTCCTTCGCGTATCTCGACATTGCTCGACATGACGCTGAAAGATGTGGAGCGTGTTCTCTACTTCGAAAACTATATCGTCACGGAACCAGGCCTGACGTCTCTGAAGCAGAACCAGCTTCTGAACGAAGAAGAATACATGATCGCCGTCGATGAATTCGGCGAAGATCAGTTCACCGCCATGATCGGCGCTGAAGCCATCTATGAAATGCTGGCTTCGATGGACCTCGAAAAGATCGCGGGCGACCTTCGCACCGAGCTTGCCGAGACCACATCGGATCTGAAGCAGAAGAAGTTCATGAAGCGTCTCAAGATCGTTGAGAATTTCATGGAGTCCGGCAATCGTCCCGAGTGGATGATCATGAAGGTTGTTCCAGTCATTCCGCCGGACCTGCGTCCGCTGGTTCCGCTGGATGGTGGCCGCTTCGCGACCTCCGACCTGAACGATCTCTATCGTCGCGTTATCAACCGTAACAACCGTCTGAAGCGTCTGATCGAGCTTCGCGCGCCTGGCATCATCATCCGCAACGAAAAGCGTATGTTGCAGGAATCCGTCGATGCGCTGTTCGACAACGGCCGTCGCGGTCGCGTCATCACGGGTGCCAACAAGCGTCCGCTGAAGTCGCTGTCCGACATGCTCAAGGGCAAGCAGGGCCGCTTCCGTCAGAACCTTCTCGGCAAGCGCGTCGACTATTCCGGTCGTTCGGTTATCGTGACGGGTCCAGAATTGAAGCTGCACCAGTGCGGTCTGCCAAAGAAGATGGCGCTCGAACTGTTCAAGCCATTCATCTATGCCCGCCTCGACGCGAAGGGTTACTCCTCCACCGTCAAGCAGGCCAAGAAGCTGGTTGAAAAAGAAAAGCCGGAAGTTTGGGATATCCTCGACGAGGTCATCCGCGAGCATCCTGTGCTGTTGAACCGCGCACCGACGCTGCACCGTCTGGGTATCCAGGCCTTCGAACCCATGCTGGTCGAAGGCAAGGCCATCCAGCTGCATCCGCTCGTCTGCACGGCCTTCAACGCCGACTTCGACGGTGACCAGATGGCTGTTCACGTCCCGCTGTCGCTCGAAGCGCAGCTGGAAGCACGCGTGCTGATGATGTCCACCAACAACATCCTGCACCCTGCAAACGGTCAGCCGATCATCGTTCCTTCGCAGGACATGGTTCTCGGTCTCTACTATCTGTCGATCATGAACCAGAACGAGCCGGGCGAAGGCATGGCCTTCTCCGACATGGGCGAACTGCACCATGCTCTGGAAAACAAGGTCGTCACGCTGCATGCGAAGATTCGTGGCCGCTTCAAGACCGTGGATGCCGATGGCAAGCCGGTTTCGAAGATCTATGAAACAACGCCTGGTCGTATGATCATTGGCGAGCTTCTGCCGAAGAACGTCAACGTTCCTTTCGAAACCTGCAACCAGGAAATGACCAAGAAGAACATCTCCAAGATGATCGACACGGTCTACCGTCATTGCGGCCAGAAAGACACGGTCATCTTCTGCGACCGCATCATGCAGCTCGGCTTTACCCATGCCTGCCGCGCCGGTATTTCCTTCGGCAAGGACGACATGATCATTCCAGAAACCAAGGTAAAGATCGTCGGTGACACCGAAACCCTGGTCAAGGAATACGAACAGCAGTACAATGACGGCCTGATCACTCAGGGCGAAAAGTACAACAAGGTCGTTGACGCCTGGGGCAAGGCTACCGAAAAGGTCGCTGAAGACATGATGGCCCGCATTAAGGCTGTCGAGTTCGATCCAGAGACCGGTCGTCAGAAGCCGATGAACGCCATCTACATGATGTCCCACTCCGGTGCGCGTGGTTCTCCGAACCAGATGCGTCAGCTGGGCGGTATGCGCGGCCTCATGGCCAAGCCATCGGGCGAAATCATCGAAACGCCGATCATCTCCAACTTTAAGGAAGGTCTGACCGTTAACGAGTACTTCAACTCGACCCACGGCGCCCGTAAGGGTCTTGCAGACACGGCCTTGAAGACGGCGAACTCCGGTTACCTGACACGTCGTCTCGTTGACGTCGCGCAGGATTGCATCGTCAACTCCGTGGATTGCGGCACCGATAAGGGCCTCACCATGACTGCCATCGTTGATGCCGGTCAGGTCGTTGCTTCGCTCGGCGCACGTATCCTTGGTCGTACGGCTCTCGATAACATCGACAACCCGGTTACTGGCGAAAACATCGTCAAGGCTGGCAAGCTGATCGACGAAGCCGAAGTGGCGATCATCGAAAAGGCTGGCATCCAGTCCGTTCGCATCCGCTCTGCTCTGACCTGCGAAATCCAGGTCGGTGTCTGCGGCGTCTGCTACGGTCGTGACCTTGCACGCGGTACGCCTGTCAACATGGGCGAAGCCGTTGGCGTTATCGCCGCTCAGTCCATCGGTGAACCGGGCACGCAGCTTACCATGCGTACCTTCCACCTTGGCGGTACGGCTAACGTGGTCGACCAGTCGTTCCTGGAAGCGTCTTACGAAGGCACGATCCAGATCAAGAACCGCAACAGCCTGCGTAACTCCGAAGGCATTCTCATCGCGATGGGCCGTAACATGTCCGTCACCATTCTCGATGAGCGTGGCGTCGAGCGTTCCTCGCAACGTGTTGCCTACGGTTCTAAGCTGTTCGTGGATGATGGCGACAAGGTCAAGCGCGGCCAGCGTCTGGCAGAGTGGGACCCTTACACCCGTCCAATGATGACGGAAGTGGAAGGTACTGTTCACTTCGAAGATCTGGTCGATGGTCTCTCCGTTCTCGAAGCGACCGACGAATCCACCGGTATCACCAAGCGTCAGGTTATCGACTGGCGTTCGACACCGCGTGGTTCGGACCTCAAGCCGTCCATCGTCATCAAGGATGCTTCCGGCACCGTGCTGAAGCTTTCCCGTGGTGGTGAAGCCCGCTTCCAGCTGTCGGTTGACGCTATCCTGTCGGTCGAGCCTGGTCAGAAGGTCTTCCAGGGTGACGTGCTTGCACGTTCGCCGCTCGAAAGCGCCAAGACCAAGGACATCACCGGTGGTCTGCCGCGTGTTGCCGAACTCTTCGAAGCGCGTCGTCCGAAGGATCACGCTATCATCGCAGAAATCGATGGTACGATCCGTCTGGGCCGCGACTACAAGAACAAGCGTCGCGTTCAGATCGAGCCTGCGGAAGATGGCGTCGAGCCAGTCGAATACCTGATCCCGAAGGGCAAGCCCTTCCACCTTCAGGAAGGCGACTACATCGAGAAGGGCGAGTACATTCTCGATGGTAACCCGGCACCGCACGACATTCTGGCGATCAAGGGTGTAGAGGCTCTGGCTTCCTACCTCGTGAACGAAATCCAGGAAGTTTACCGCTTGCAGGGCGTTGTCATCAACGACAAGCACATCGAAGTGATCGTGCGCCAGATGTTGCAGAAGGTGGAAATCACCGATGCAGGCGACTCGCATTACATCGTTGGCGACAGCGTTGATCGCATCGAGATGGAAGACAACAACGATCGTCTGATCGACGAAGGCAAGAAGCCTGCCTATGGCGACCCGGTTCTTCTGGGTATCACCAAGGCATCGCTGCAGACGCCATCGTTCATCTCGGCTGCTTCGTTCCAGGAAACCACAAAGGTTCTCACGGAAGCTGCAATCGCCGGCAAGACGGATACGCTGCAGGGTCTGAAGGAAAACGTCATCGTCGGCCGCCTTATCCCAGCTGGTACCGGTGGCACCATGACCCAGATCCGTCGCATCGCCACAAGCCGCGACGATCTCATCATCGAAGAGCGCAAGAAGAGCACCGGCTCCTCTTCCGCAAACCAGATGTTGCAGGACATGACAGACAAGGCTCCAGCTGCCGAGTAACGGCGGTTGGGGTAGGGGCCTCGAGAGGCTCCGTCTGATGTAAATGAAAACGCCCGGAGTGATCCGGGCGTTTTTGTTTGGACTTTCGAGCCAACATCACTTGGCACGCGACGATTATCCTTCAACGGATTGTCGTTTCGAAAAGGTTTGCTTCAAGGCGTCGATAACGACTCGGATCGTCGCCGTTTCCTTGATTTCGGAGTGAACAACCAGCCAGATTTCCCGCACGATTTCCGGGCCATCCTCGATAATATGTAGGCAATCGTTTTTCGCTATGACGAAGTCGGGAAGTATCGCTACGCCGCCGCCCAGTCTCGCTGCCGATGCCTGAACGTCAAGTACGGAGGAGCGGATGGCGATCGATCGCCCGGCTGCGTAGGTTGCAAGGTGAATCTCTTGCGGCGACGCATTCATGCTGTCGTCGTAGCCAATGAAAGTCCAGTTGGCCGCAGATACAGTTTTCAGATATGTCTCTGTGGCATAAAATCGGAAAGTCAGCATGCCGAGCTTTACGATTGAGTAATCACCCCTATCCGGGCGGGATAGACGTATCGCGATGTCGGCTTCCCTTTGACTAAGTGAGGCAAACCGGGTTTCCCCCAACAGCGTCAACGCCAATTCGGGGTAACGACGCCGAAGTTTTACGAAAGGTTCTGCCAGAAGTGCGGATGAAAGAGCTGGGGGAGCGCTGATCTTGACATGGCCACGCATGCTCCCGGCACCTGTTCGTCCTATCTGGGTGATGGTAGCCGTCTTTTCGAGTATGGAAGCCGCTTCTCTCGCCACCTCCTCCCCATGAACCGTGAGAAGGATGCGCCCGCCCCGCCGGTCTACAAGTTTCAGGCCAAGACTGGTTTCCAGCGCGGCTACTCTGCGGCTCACAGTCGCATGCTCGACGCCGATCTCCCGGGCTGCTCCGAGCAATGTTCCCGTTTGCGCAAGAGCAAGGAAATGCCTGATATTTTCCCAATCCATATGTGAAAAATTTCCCAATTTATGTTTGATAATAGGGAATTTTTGCGCAACCTGCCAGCGTGTAGTCTCCTAAAAAAGGAGAATAGAATGACAGATCGTATCATAACTCTGGAGGGGCCGGGCGGCGTGGACAAGTTCCGTGTAGATCGTCAGACGCTTGTCGCTCCGCTCGATCATGAGATCAGAATTCGTCACCAAGCTATCGGGACGAACTTTTTGGATATTTATCACCGGAAAGGCATTTATACACTTCCCTCTTATCCGGCAGTTATAGGCGCGGAGGCCGCAGGCATTGTCGACGCAGTGGGGCGTGACGTCACGGACATCAAGCCGGGAGATCGCGTAGCCTATGCTGGGCCGCTGGTTGGCGCATACGCTACTACGCGAACCATACCTGCAGAAAAGGTGATCATACTGCCGTCAGACATCCCCGCCAAAGTGGCAGCCAGTTCCCTTCTTAAAGGAATGACGGCATTCATGATGTTGGAATGTATTTGCTCGGTAAAAGAAGGCGATACTATCCTCATCCACGCCTCCGCTGGTGGGCTTGGAGGCCTGTTGGTACGTTGGGCAAGATCACTTGGCGCTACTGTCATAGGCACCGCTAGTTCAGCCGCGAAGGCAGCGGTCGCGGTATCTCACGGCGCAAACCACGTGATTGTGGGAAGAGATGTAGACCTTGTCGCGGAGGTAAGGGCCTACACCCACGGTGAGGGCGTCAGTATAGCTTTTGACGGGATAGGCGCCGATATGTTGGTGAAAAGTATACGCGCGACAAGGCCGTTTGGCACAGTGCTGACAATCGGCCAGGTGGCAGGACCCATTCCGCCAATCGCGGTCGAAGAGTTAAGGCCCGGAAAAACTCTGTGCCATCCCAGCATCATGGCGTGGTGCGGGGATCATGAGCGGTTTAAGAAAGCTGCACAGGCCGCAATTCGCGCCATGGAGGCGGGGCTTACATCCAGCATCGCGGCTACATTCGATCTCGGACAGGTGGCTCAAGCGCACCAAATGATGGAGCAAGGGGAAAGTTCAGGAAGTATTCTTCTTATACCGTAAGCGAGAGGGGCGCGCAGGATAGCAGCGCGCCCAACTGCCTCATGCAAACCGGATAATCGCCACTTCGCCCTCAAGCGCGCCCTGATAGGCAGACGCGTGGGGCTCTTCGTCGGGAGCGTCCGTCAGCATGCCGATCTGGTCGAGGTCGGCTTCCAGGAAGCCTTCTTCGGAAAGGGCGTTCAGCGCTTCGCGTACGGCGCTGTCGTCGTCCGGTGCGCTGAGAATGACGTGGATGTCGATGCCTTCGTCGCCTTCACGCTCATAGGCCTTGCCGATGACGATGAACACCATGGCATCGTCGCGTCCGTTGTCGTTGTCTGGTTCTGTAATCATGACGCGATTCCTTTTCTGGCTATGATTGTGTGGCATATGAGGAAGGTGCGGCCGCTGGCCTTGCTTCTTCTTTGCCCTCAAGGGAATCAATAGACGGCTTTTGTGAAAAGCCAAAGGCCGGAATGGGAAAAGCATGCGCGGGGAGGGGCTTTATGTTAAAAGCGTTTCGAAATCCTGTACGCTAGGGGTTCCCAGCCCGCCGCGCGGGTACTAAATGCGGATTCACCCTTGACGAAAGCGGGGTAAAACAGTAGTACGCCCGCCATCGGAGCCAATGTGAGGTCTGGCCGTCTGGAACGACTCGTTCTGGAGA
This sequence comes from Agrobacterium vacciniicorymbosi, assembly GCF_040427045.1. Lineage (NCBI taxonomy): Bacteria > Pseudomonadati > Pseudomonadota > Alphaproteobacteria > Hyphomicrobiales > Rhizobiaceae > Agrobacterium > Agrobacterium vacciniicorymbosi. The sequence continues at coordinate 3,397 of NZ_JBETMF010000023.1, read as the reverse complement.
TCACCTCAAACAAGGGTCCAAAAACACGTACGAGACACGAATGTTGCACGCACGACGTATGATTTACGTCCTCTGCATTGAGTGGTCCATCCGTGAAAACCGGATCGGGCCACGTTTTGCGCATGAGACTATGCGTGCGTCGTTGCCGGAAACGGTATAACCGCCATCCGAGAGGGTGGCTAAAGTAGTTTTTGCAAGGGATGGTTATATGCCTACCGTAAACCAGCTGATCCGTAAGCCACGTCAGGCACAGGTAAAGCGTAATAAGGTTCCTGCTCTGCAGGAAAACCCACAGAAGCGTGGCGTTTGCACCCGCGTTTACACAACGACCCCTAAGAAGCCTAACTCGGCTCTTCGTAAGGTTGCCAAGATTCGCCTGACCAACGGCTTCGAAGTCATCGGCTACATTCCTGGTGAAGGCCACAACCTTCAGGAGCACTCCGTTGTCATGATCCGTGGCGGCCGCGTAAAGGACTTGCCGGGCGTTCGTTACCACATCATCCGTGGTGTTCTCGATACGCAGGGCGTCAAGAACCGTAAGCAGCGTCGTTCGAAGTACGGTGCAAAGCGTCCGAAGTAATTCGGTTTAACAAATTCCGGCGCTGCGCGAGGTTCTCCGCGTGGTAAAGCGTCATTCAAAGTTGAGAGACAAATAGTATGTCCCGTCGCCATAGTGCAGAAAAGCGTGAGATCAACCCGGATCCAAAGTTCGGTGATCTGATCGTTACCAAGTTCATGAACGCCATCATGCTTCACGGCAAGAAGTCGGTCGCAGAAAGCATCGTTTACGGCGCGTTCGACGTCGTTCAGGGCAAGACCAAGGCAGAGCCGCTCGGCATCTTCCATTCGGCCCTCGACAACGTTGCTCCGCACGTCGAAGTGCGTTCGCGCCGCGTTGGTGGTGCTACCTACCAGGTTCCGGTCGATGTTCGCCCAGAGCGCCGTCAGGCTCTCGCGATCCGCTGGCTGATCGCTGCTGCGCGCAAGCGCAACGAAACGACCATGGTCGATCGCCTTTCCGGCGAACTCATGGACGCAGCGAACAACCGCGGTTCCGCAGTCAAGAAGCGCGAAGACACGCACAAGATGGCCGACGCCAACCGCGCATTCTCGCATTACCGCTGGTAATCTAACCGATCCGAAAGGCAGTCCGTTATGGCTCGCGAATATAAAATCGAAGACTACCGCAATTTCGGTATCATGGCGCATATCGACGCCGGCAAGACGACCACTACCGAGCGTATTCTTTATTACACCGGTAAGTCGCACAAGATCGGCGAAGTTCACGATGGCGCAGCCACGATGGACTGGATGGAGCAGGAGCAGGAACGTGGTATCACCATCACGTCCGCTGCTACGACGACCTTCTGGAAGGGTCGCGACGGCAAGATGCGCCGTTTCAACATCATCGACACCCCCGGCCACGTTGACTTCACGATTGAAGTTGAGCGTTCGCTGCGCGTTCTCGACGGTGCTATTGCTCTTCTCGATGCCAACGCCGGTGTAGAGCCACAGACGGAAACCGTCTGGCGCCAGGCAGAGAAGTACAATGTTCCGCGTATGATCTTCTGCAACAAGATGGACAAGACCGGTGCTGACTTCTACCGTTCGGTAGAAATGATCAAGACCCGTCTCGGCGCCATCGCAGTCGTCATGCAGCTCCCGATCGGTGCAGAAACCGAGTTCAAGGGCGTTATCGATCTGATCGAGATGAACGCACTCATCTGGCGCGACGAGTCTCTCGGCGCTCAGTGGGACGTCGTTGAAATCCCAGAAGACATGAAGGCCAAGGCAGACGAATATCGCGAAAAGCTGATCGAGACTGTTGTCGAGATCGACGAAGAAGCGATGGAAGACTACCTGAACGGCAAAATGCCTGACAACGACAAGATCCGTGCGCTCGTTCGCCGCGGCACCATCGACGTGAAGTTCCACCCGATGTTCTGCGGTACTGCGTTCAAGAACAAGGGCGTTCAGCCTCTGCTCGACGCCGTTTGCGATTACCTGCCTTCGCCGCTGGACATTCCTGCGATCAAGGGCATCGACTTCAAGACCGAAGCCGAAATCGAGCGTCATGCAGATGACTCCGAGCCGCTTTCGATGCTTGCGTTCAAGATCATGAACGACCCCTTCGTTGGTTCGCTAACGTTCGCACGTATCTATTCGGGCAAGCTCGAAAAGGGCACGTCTGTCATCAACACGGTCAAGGACAAGCGCGAGCGCGTCGGCCGTATGCTTCAGATGCACTCCAACTCCCGTGAAGACATCGAAGAAGCCTTTGCTGGCGACATCGTTGCTCTCGCAGGCCTCAAGGAAACCACAACAGGCGATACGCTTTGCGATCCTCTGAAGCCGGTTATCCTCGAGCGTATGGAATTCCCTGAGCCGGTCATCCAGATCGCTATCGAGCCGAAGACCAAGGGCGACCAGGAAAAGATGGGCCTTGCGCTCAACCGCCTGGCAGCTGAAGATCCTTCGTTCCGCGTCAAGACGGATGAAGAATCCGGTCAGACGATCATCGCTGGCATGGGCGAACTTCACCTCGACATTCTCGTTGACCGTATGCGTCGCGAGTTCAAGGTTGAAGCCACCGTCGGTGCTCCGCAGGTTGCTTACCGTGAAACCATCACGCGTCAGCACGAAGAAGATTACACACACAAGAAGCAGTCCGGTGGTACCGGTCAGTTCGCTCGTGTTAAGATCATCTTCGAACCGAACCCAGATGGCGAAGAGTTCAAGTTCGAGTCCAAGATCGTTGGTGGTGCTGTTCCGAAGGAATACATCCCGGGCGTTCAGAAGGGTATCGAAAGCGTTCTGTCTTCCGGTCCTCTGGCTGGCTTCCCGATGCTGGGCGTCAAGGCAACCCTGATCGACGGCGCATACCACGACGTTGACTCCTCGGTTCTGGCGTTCGAAATCGCATCGCGTGCCTGCTTCCGTGAAGCAGCGAAGAAGGCTGGTGCACAGCTTCTCGAGCCGATGATGAAGGTCGAAGTCGTCACTCCTGAAGATTACGTCGGCGACGTAATCGGCGATCTGAACTCGCGTCGCGGTCAGATCCAGGGTCAGGAAAGCCGCGGTATTGCCGTTGTCATCAACGCGCACGTTCCGCTGGCCAACATGTTCAAGTACGTCGATAACCTGCGCTCCATGTCTCAGGGCCGCGCGCAGTATTCGATGACCTTCGATCATTATTCGCCGGTTCCGAGCAACGTTGCTCAGGAAATCCAGGCAAAGTACTCCGGTCAGAAGTGATCGGGGTACGCCCCAAACGAATTTAGAGTTTATTCCCGTTACGGGATCAGAATGGAGAGCCACTAATGGCAAAGAGCAAGTTTGAGCGCAATAAGCCGCACGTCAACATTGGCACGATCGGTCACGTTGACCACGGCAAGAC
>NZ_JBETMF010000022.1:0-37622 GCF_040427045.1 Agrobacterium vacciniicorymbosi | reverse complement strand
CTTCAGTTTTCTCTAGAACGAAGGACATCGTCGCTAGCAGCGCCGCCGCCCTCGTCAGTGAGCGGACTTATAGAGGAACACCTCCGAGATAGTCAACAGCACACTTTGAAGAAATTACAGAAAAGTGTTAAGTGATTGATGTGATGAGGTTATTTCGTATTTCAGGTAAAAATTGCGTTCTGACGCTCTATAAAGCGCCCATTTTCCAAACCATCTGGCTGCCCCAGCTTCACCAGACAATGCGACATTGCTAAGGTCACTCTCGATCATCAAACCGGGAGTTTGTCATGCTGGTTCTCAACCGAGAAGAAACACGTAGCGCCCTTCCATGGCCCGCCCTTATCGATGCAATAGAAAGCATGTTTAAGGGTGGCTGCGTGATGCCGGTGCGGCACCATCATGATGTGGAGGTACCTGGTGAGAATGCCGCCACGCTGTTGATGATGCCCGCCTGGGTGCCTGGGTCTTATATGGGGGTGAAGATCCTGTCGGTCTTCCCTGATAACAGTTTGCGGTCGCTGCCTGCCATTTTTGGCACCTATCTACTGTCTTCCGGCAAGACTGGCGAGATGCTGGCAGCAATCGAAGGTGGGGAGCTGACGGCGCGGCGCACAGCGGCGACTTCGGCGCTGGCTGCGAAATATCTCGCCCGCAAGGACGCGTCTTCCATGTTGATGGTGGGAACTGGACGTCTGTCGCTGAACCTGATGCAGGCTCATGCCACGATACGACCGCTAACCTCCTTCCATATATGGGGACGTAATTCCGATGCGGCTGAGAAGGCTGCGGAAGAGGCACGCCAGCTCGGCTTCGATGCCAAGGCCTGCACCGATCTGGAGCAGGCCGCGCGCGCCGCAGATATCATCTCCTGCGCGACGCTTTCCCAACAACCCCTAATCAAGGGGGAATGGCTGAGGCCTGGCGCGCATCTCGATCTGGTCGGCGCCTTCAAACCGTCCATGCGGGAAAGCGACGACGTGGCGGTCAAGCGTGCCACGCTTTATGTCGATACATTCGATGGCGCGCTGAAAGAGGGTGGCGATATCGTTCAGCCACTTGAGGCGGGTGTCATTACACGCGGCGATCTTCGCGCGGAGCTTTCCGATCTCGTGTCAGGGCGCTATCAGGGGCGCAGCGGTGACGACGAAATCACGCTGTTCAAATCCGTGGGTGCTGCGCTGGAAGATCTGGCGGGTGCAATTCTCGCTTATGAAAGCGTCAAGGCAAAGAACTGAATTCGTGAGTGGCATGACACAGACTGAAGCGCGAGCGCTGCCAACCCTGCCCGTGAGCGACGTGCTTGCCGAGATCGGCGAGGCGTTGAATGAGCGCGGTCAGGCCGTGCTTTCCGCGCCGCCGGGTGCAGGCAAAACGACGCTGGTGCCGCTTTATCTGCTGGATCAGCCTTGGCGCGGGGATGGCAAGATCATTCTGCTCGAACCGCGCAGGCTTGCGGCAAGGGCAGCCGCCAGCCGTATGGCATCCTTGCTGGGGGAAACCGTTGGCGAGACTGTGGGCTATCGCATGCGGCTCGATAACCGTATCTCCGCGAAAACCCGGATCGAGGTGGTGACGGAGGGTGTCTTTGCCCGGATGGTTCTGGATGACCCGGAATTACAAGGTGTATCTGCCGTCATTTTCGATGAGTTTCACGAACGCTCTCTCGATGGCGATTTCGGTCTCGCCTTGGCTCTGGATGTTCAGGCAGGCCTTCGCGAAGACCTGCGCATTCTCGTCATGTCGGCCACGCTGGATGTCGAGAGGATCAGTGCTCTGTTGAAGGGCGCGCCTGTCATCAAAAGTCTGGGCCGCAGTTTTCCCATCGATGTGAGTTATGATGAGCGCACAGGACAGGAGCGGATAGAAGACAGGGTTGCAAGGGCCATTATAGAGGCTCACGGCTCTGAAAGCGGGTCGATCCTTGCCTTCCTGCCCGGCCAAGGTGAGATTACGCGCACGGTGGAGCGGCTGGACGGTCGGTTTGGGCCGGAGACGAGCGTCATCCCGCTTTACGGCAATCTTTCCCAGAAGGAACAGGATGCGGCGATAAGGCCGACGGAGGCGGGCAGACGCAAGATCGTGCTGGCCACCTCGATTGCCGAGACCTCCATCACCATCGATGGCGTGCGGGTGGTGATCGACAGCGGTTTGCAGCGGCTTCCGGTGTTCGAGCCATCCACCGGCATGACGCGGCTGGAAACGGTCAAGGTTTCCCGCGCTTCGGCGGATCAGCGTGCGGGACGCGCCGGGCGAACCGAACCGGGTATCGCAATCCGCCTGTGGCACGCGGGCCAGACGGCGGCGCTGCCCGCGTTCACGCCGCCACAGATTTTGGCGAGCGATCTTTCCGGCCTTGCGCTTGATCTCGCCCATTGGGGTGTGACCGATCCCGCTTCGCTTGCCTTTCTGGACCAACCGCCGGAAACCGCGCTTCGCGAAGCCCGCAGTCTGCTGGTGAGCCTTGGTGCCTTAGATCAAACCGGCGCGATCACACCACGCGGCAAAAAAATGCGGGAATTGGCGATGCCCCCTCGCCTGTCGGCCATGGTCATTGCTGCGCAAGAGGCCGGGCATGGCCATGAGGCGGCGATGCTGGCGGTGCTTTTGACCGAACAGGGACTTGGCGGCAGCGATCTCGATCTGGAAGAGAGACTTCGCCGCTTCAGACAGGAAAAAGGCGAACGCGCCACCGCGGCCAAGGGTCTGGCGAAACGGATCGCCTCCTCCGGCGGAGCGGCGCAAAGTGCGTCCAGTGATCCCGTAACTGCGGGAGAGCTTCTGTTGCACGCCTATCCTGACCGCATTGCCTTTCAGCGTGGTGGACGCGGGCGCTATGTCATGGCGAATGGGCGCGGTGCGGAGCTTGCCGAGACGGAGCGTCTGGCGACCGAGAAAATGCTCGTCGTCGCCGACGTGACGGGGCGGGCCGCGCAGCCACGCATTCTGGCGGCGGCCTCGATACGGCGAGAGGATGTGGAAGAGCATTTGCCGGATGCCATTCGAAAAGAAGATCAGCTGTTTTTCGATAAGGCGAGCGGTCAGGTTCGCGCCCGTCGTGTTACCCGCATCGGTGCAATTATACTGGAGGAAACGCCGCTTGGGAAACCGAGTGGAGAGAAAGCAGCGCAGGCTCTTGCCAATGGCATTCGCGAATACGGGCTGAACATTCTTGCCTTCTCGAAAGAAGCGCAGCAGTTGCGCCAGCGTCTGGGCTTTCTGCACCGGACCATTGGCGATCCCTGGCCGGATACGAGCAACGATGCACTCGTTGCGCGGCTCGATGAATGGTTCGTGCCGTTCCAGCATGATGCCAAGAGCATTCAGGATATCCGATCCGGCGGCATCATGGACGGGCTTCTGTCGCTGGTTCCTCACTCGGCCCAGCGGGAACTGTCCAAACTGCTGCCCACGCATTTCGAAGCGCCGACCGGGCAGAAGCATCCGATCAGCTATGACGGTGAAGAACCGACGCTGACCATCCGTGTGCAGGAGCTTTTCGGCCTGAAGCAGCACCCGGCGGTGGCGGGCGGCAAATTGCCACTGCTGTTGGAATTGACCTCGCCCGCGCACAGGCCGATACAGACGACACGGGATTTGCCCGGTTTCTGGGCAGGCTCGTGGAAAGATGTGCGTGCGGATATGCGCGGACGCTATCCGCGCCACCCCTGGCCGGAAGATCCGGCTTCGGCGCAACCGACCAATCGCGTCAAACCACGCGGAACATAGTTGTTATTTTTGCATGATGCATGGTTTTTGCGAGACATGCTCTAGAGGAGACGGGCGGATGGCAGCCCAGCCAGAAGAAAACACGCGGCTTGGCCGTGCCAGCCGTCACATTCGCCTGCAAACCATTGTCTGGCTGCGCTGGCTGGCGGTGGTGGGGCAGAGCGCGACGATCCTGATCGTTGCGTTCGGGCTAAACTTCCCACTGCCGCTCTTGACCTGCGCGGTGCTGATCGGCGCGCTAGCGGTTGCCAATCTGTTTCTGTCGGCACGTTTTCCGGCTACCTATCGTCTGGAACCCTGGGAAGCCACGCTTCTTCTCGCCTTCGATCTGCTACAGCTGACGGCTCTCATCTACATCACCGGCGGGCTTTCCAACCCGTTTGCGCCGCTGATCTGCGTGCAGGTCATCATTGCTTTTGCTTCGCAGCCGATGAAACATTCCCTGATGCTGCTACTCTTCGCGCTGGTCTGCGTCACTGCCATTGCGTTTTCGCCCTTCCCGGTTCCTTGGTATCCCGGCGAGACATTGCCGATCCAGCTCATCATCCATGTCGGTATCTGGTGCTCTATCGTCGCCATGATGCTGTTTGCCGCCTTTTATGCCTATCGCGTCTCGCATGAGGCAAACCAGCTGGCGGATGCGCTGGCGGCAACCGAACTGGTGCTGGAGCGGGAGAAGCATCTGTCGCAGCTGGACGGACTTGCGGCGGCAGCCGCTCACGAACTTGGCACACCCTTGGCCACCATCAGCGTTGTGGCGAAGGAGATGGAGCGAGAACTGGGCAAGGACGAGCGTTTCGGCGAAGACGTAGCGCTGTTGCGCAGCCAGAGCGAACGTTGCCGCGATATTCTTCGCCGGCTGACATCGCTTTCGGCGGAAGGCGAAGAGCATTTGCGCAGGCTTCCGCTATCGTCCCTCATCGAAGAGGTCATGGCCCCGCACCGCGAATTTGGTATCAAGCTTCGTCTGGTCGAAAAAAGTAGTCGCAGCGGCGAGCCTGTTGGCGCGCGCAATGCCGGGATCATCTACGGCCTTGGCAATCTTCTAGAAAACGCTGTCGATTATGCCCGAGAGTCAGTCACTGTGACCTCCGCCTATGACCCTCAGCAGGTGAAGGTCGTGATTGAAGACGATGGTCAGGGCTATGCGCCGGATATTCTGGCGCGGATCGGCGAGCCCTATGTCACGAAACGCCAGAATGAAACGCGGGCTGGCGGATTGGGTCTGGGGCTTTTCATCGCCAAGACGCTGCTGGAACGCTCCGGCGCATCGTTGACCTTCGAGAACCGTGGACCAGATGCCGCAGGGGCAAGAGTGACGGTTGTCTGGCCACGCGCGATTATGGACGATAAGATGGGCCAGTGACTTTGTGACGCTGGCAGGCGTAATAAGGTCTACATCCAATGAAGACTGCCGGAGACCGCTGGGATGAGTGACGACAAACAGGAAGACAGAGCCGAGGCTGTGGCACCAGAGGGTGTCGACCCAATCGGGCCGGACACGTCGCTTCTCATTGTCGATGATGATGGCCCGTTTCTGCGCCGCCTTGCACGCGCCATGGAAACCCGTGGCTTTACCGTCGAAACGGCTGAATCAGTGAGCGAAGGCATTGCGAAATCGAAGCTGGCGCCGCCGAAATATGCCGTGGTGGATTTGCGGCTGGGCGACGGCAACGGCCTGGAAGTCATCGAAGCCATTCGTCAGCATCGCGACGATACGCAGATTGTGGTCCTGACCGGTTACGGCAATATCGCAACGGCGGTGACGGCAGTTAAGCTAGGTGCGCTGGATTATCTGGCCAAGCCTGCCGACGCGGATGACGTGTTTAACGCCCTAACCCAGCGCGAAGGCGATAAGATGGACCTGCCGGAAAACCCGATGTCGGCAGACCGGGTGCGGTGGGAACATATTCAGCGCGTGTATGAAATGTGCGAGCGCAATGTTTCCGAGACGGCCCGGCGCCTCAACATGCACCGACGCACCTTGCAGCGCATTTTGGCAAAGCGCGCGCCGAAGTAATCGTCAGTCGGAATAATCCTTGCCCGTAGACCATTCGGCCATCAACAGACGCCGGGCGGCGGTGCGGGAGAAATCGAGCATCAGCGATTTGCGGGTCGCTGATGGCAATTTATGCTCCGGTGCTTCGCGCAGCATATGCGCGCCATAGCCATCGGAAACGAACAGTCCGCAGTCCTCCGGAAAGATATCGAGCGGCACGCCATTATGGGTGGCGAAGAACAGGCGGTCGCAATGCTGGCGATAATCCGGCCATTTGCGATCCACGCGAAAGTCCTCGATGGAGGATTTGATCTCGATGATCCATATCTCGCCCTTGACCGACAGGCTGATCAGGTCCGCCCGTCTGCCGCTGGAAAGCGGTAGTTCCGGCAGCACCGAATGACGCATTTCATTCAGCAATATCTGCACGCCGCGACGCACCAGCATCGCGTTTTCAGATTGGCGCCCGTCGATTAACGGATTGTTGTTGACGATCGAAAGAATAGTCATGGATAAATCCGGGGAAACGGTCCCTTCTCATGTTGCAAAAAGGCCATCAAGCCGCAATTTCGCGCGTCATATTCTCTTGCTGCGGTGCAACGGCTTGCCAATTCAAGATTAATCGAAAATAACCCATCTATTCAATAGAGCATCATGCATCGCCTGAAATGGCGATATTTCCCGCGAGAACACTATGCGCCTTCGCACTTTTTTGACTGCCTTCGGTCTGTCGTCGGTACTTGCTTTGGGCGGTTGCGCCTCGACATCGACCACGACTACGCCTGCTACCGCCGCTGCCCCTGCCTATGTTGAAACGACTCAGATCTTCGGCGACGAAGTCTATGGCGCAACGACCGATGCGGGTTACGCCCTGCCAGCTATTCCGATCAACCGCGTGGACAAGCGTTTCCACCGCCAGATCGTGAGCTACGAGACGCCGGAAAAGCCAGGCACCGTCATCGTCAACACCCGCGAGCGCTTCCTTTATTACATCCTGCCAGGCGGCAAGGCTGTGCGTTATGGCATCGGCGTTGGCAAGCAGGGCTTTGCATGGGCTGGTGAAGCCTATGTGGCCTGGAAGCAGGAATGGCCCATGTGGCATCCGCCAAAGGAAATGGCTGAACGCAAGCCTGATGTCGCCCGTTACGTCGAGAACGGCATGGGTCCAGGCCTCACCAACCCGCTTGGTGCGCGCGCCATGTATCTCTTCAACGAAAAGGGTCAGGACACCCTCTTCCGTATCCACGGTTCGCCGGAATGGGCCTCCATCGGCACCGCCGCTTCCTCTGGCTGCATTCGCATGATCAACCAGGACGTAATCGACCTCTACAGCCGCATCCGCCCAGGCCGCAGCTCCAAGGTCATCGTGATCCAGTAAGATCACCTATCCATCAAATGAAAAGCCGCCGTGGACCTTCCCGGCGGCTTTTTTTTGTTTGCAGATGCCTCCCGCACGTGCTGCGGGATGACGGAGGCGTTGATTCCTTACGACGCCTGCTTTGCCTTCAGCTCCAGACGGCGGCGGTGGAGGACTGGTTCGGTGTAACCGTTGGGCTGCACCCTGCCCTCAAGCACCAGTTCGACGGCGGCCTGGAAGGCGATGGAGTTTTCGAAGTTTCCGGCCATGGGCGTGTAGGCGGCATCACCTGCATTCTGGCCATCCACGACAGCCGCCATGCGCTTCATCGTCTCGATAATCTGCTCTTGAGAAACCACGCCGTGGCGCAGCCAGTTTGCCATATGTTGGGCGGAGATGCGCAAGGTTGCGCGGTCCTCCATCAGGCCGATATTGTTGATGTCAGGCACCTTCGAGCAGCCGACGCCCTGATCGACCCAGCGCACGACGTAACCCAATATGCCCTGCGCATTGTTGTCCAACTCGAGCTGAATGTCCTCGGCGCTCCAGTTGGGGCGAACGGCGACCGGTACGGAGAGGATATCCGAGAGTTTGGCGCGTTCGCGTGTCTTCAGCCCGCTCTGAACCGATGCGACATCAACGCTGTGATAATGCGTGGCGTGAAGCGTCGCCGCCGTTGGTGACGGAACCCAGGCAGTGTTGGCACCGGCTTTCGGGTGGGCGATCTTCTGCTCCAGCATCGCCGCCATCAAGTCTGGCATGGCCCACATGCCCTTGCCGATCTGGGCATGGCCGGACAGGCCGCATTCCAGACCGATATCGACATTCCAGTTTTCGTAGGCTGCGATCCAGGAAGCCTGCTTCATGTCGCCCTTGCGAATCATCGGGCCTGCTTCCATCGATGTGTGGATTTCATCGCCAGTGCGATCAAGGAAGCCGGTATTGATGAAGACCACACGATCCTTGGCGGCGCGAATGCATTCCTTAAGGTTGATGGTCGTGCGACGCTCCTCGTCCATGATGCCCATCTTGATCGTATTGGGTGCCATGCCGATCAGCTTTTCGACGCGACTGAAAATCTCCGAGGCGAAGGCCACTTCTTCAGGCCCATGCATCTTCGGCTTCACTACATACATGGAACCGGCGCGCGAATTCTGGCGGCGGCCATTAGGACCGACATCGTAAAGCGCGATGAGGCCCGTCACGACCGCATCCATGATGCCTTCAGGGATTTCCCGTCCATCGCGGTCGAGTATCGCGGGATTGGTCATGAGGTGGCCGACATTGCGGACCAGCATCAAAGAGCGACCCGGTAGCGTGAGCGCCGAACCATCCGGGGCGGTATAATTGCGGTCGGCATTCAGACGGCGGGTGAAGGTTTTGCCGCCCTTGGCAACCTCTTCCGTCAGATCGCCGCGCATCAGGCCGAGCCAGTTGCGGTAAGCAACGACTTTATCGTCAGCGTCGACAGCCGCGACGGAATCCTCGCAATCCATGATCGTCGTCAGCGCCGATTCGAGGATGACATCGGAAATACCAGCCGCATCACCTGCGCCGATATCGGTCGATCTATCGATGACGATTTCGACATGGAGGCCGTTCTTACTCAGCAGGATAGAAGACGGAGCCGATGCCTCGCCTTCGTAGCCGGCGAACTGTGCGGGATCGGCCAGGCGGCCCGAACCGACTTCCAGCACGCCATCAAGGATCTTGAAACCGGAGACATCGGCCCAGCTGCCATTCGCCAGCGGTGCGGAGCGATCGAGAAACTCCCGCGCCCATGCGATAACCTTTGCGCCACGCTTGGGATTGTAGCCCCTGCCCTTCTCGGCACCATCCTCTTCCGAAATCGCATCGGTGCCGTAAAGCGCGTCATAGAGCGAACCCCAGCGGGCATTGGCGGCGTTCAGCGCATAACGCGCATTCATGACCGGCACGACAAGCTGCGGGCCTGCAAGGCGGGCAATCTCCGGATCGACATTTGCCGTGTTGACCTTGAAGGCATCGCCTTCCGGCAGCAGATAGCCGATGTCACGCAGGAAGGCCTCATAGACTGCAAGGTCAACCGGTGCGCCATTGTCGCGATACCACGCATCCAGCTTCTCCTGAAAACCATCGCGTTTTTGCAGCAACTCACGGTTTTTCGGGGAAAGGTCGTGAACGATCTGAGAAAAGCCCGCGAAGAACGCCTTCGCCTCCACACCGGTTTCCGGCAGGACCTCATCTTTCAGAAAATGATAAAGCGTTTCATCAATCGAAAGACCGTGCTGTTCAATGCGGCTCACCTTGGTAGCTCCCTTGTCGATTATCTTAACCGCAAGAGTGGACGCTCAGAGCCTATCTCGTCAATCACAAGCGACTGCCAAAGATTTTTTCTTTTTTGGAAACAATCAAAAAGACCTGTTCCAAAGATTAGAGAAGCTTCTGAAGCTCCGGCAACTTCTCGTTGACCAGCCAGCCATAATAATTCTCTTCCGGCCAGACAGTCGATCCGCTCTGACGGTTCTTCTGGGCGAGAACAGCGGCACGCTGCTGCGATCCACCGAGATTATAGAGCGTCGAGGTCAGGCCAGGATTTTTGGAAATATCCATATCGGCAATCGATTTGTAATCATCGATGGATTTGCGAATGGCGGCTGCCATATAGGCCAGCGACCGATCCGGGTCCATGATGGCCGTGTAAACCGCCGCTGCGTCATTCTCGTCCAGCTTTTCGTAACCGGAGACGCGGGCAACGGAATCCGACAGCATCAGTGCCGTCAGCGGGTTGATCTGGCCGAGGCCAAAGGTCTGGCCCGCATAAAAGGGTTGGAAGAACACGGCACTGAAGCGATTGTCGGGATAGCTGACGCCATCGACTTTTTTGCCGCGGAAACTATCGTCCCAGACATCTTCCCGGCAGGTCCAGAGGCTGGCGGAATCGCGCTTGGCCTCGCATTTGGCAAATTGGGAATGGGTCAGAAACTGCGCAATGCTTTCGTCCTTAAACCCGAAACGGAAGCTGTTTCCGGCATAGGATGCGGCTTTGACGTAGTAGGATTGCAGCCGGTCATAGGCGTCCACATTATAGGTGTGCTCGCCGACGATGGCGCCGACCATGTGGATCGGATCGATGCCATAACGGCTGGCCGTCGATTTAATCTTGGCAATCAGCTGCTTGTCGCTGGACAGCAGATCGAAAACTTTCTGGTATTTCCGGTCGAAGGTGGAGTTGGACCCCTTGGTGCGCCGCGCCGAAGATCCTGGAACGTCTGGCTGTTCGGCATTGCGGTTGCCGGGCGGCACCACCGTTGCAGCGTCCGCAAAAGATTGCGAGACCGCGCCAAAGACCATGATAGCGGCCAATGCCAGAAGAGTTTTACGCACGAGCGGATGCCTTTTTCTCGGCCGGTGCGGTCACCGGACCATTTCTTTCAAGAGCCGTTAACGCTTTCATTAGCGAAAAGCGTGGCCAGATGTCGAGAGAAGGCAAGTAAAATAAGAGTGCGGCAAGATTTGCCGCACTCCAGAATATTTTAGAGAATGTAACGCGACAGGTCCGTATCGGCAGCGATATCGCCAACATGTTGCTTGACGTAGTCCTGATCGATCTTCACCGCCGTACCGCTGCGGTCAGGCGCATTGAAGGAAATCTCGTCCAGCACCCGCTCCATCACGGTCTGCAAACGACGCGCCCCGATATTTTCGACGGATGAATTGAGATGCACCGCGACATCGGCCAGAGCGTCGATGGCGTCATCGGTGAATTCCAGGTTCAACTCTTCCGTTGCCATCAGCGCGATATACTGGCGGATAAGGCTCGCTTCGGTTTCGGTCAGAATCCGGCGGAAATCTTCCTTGGTCAGCGGCTTCAGCTCCACGCGGATGGGCAGGCGGCCTTGAAGTTCCGGCAGAAGATCGGATGGTTTAGAGACATGGAACGCGCCGGACGCGATGAAGAGAATATGGTCGGTTTTAACCGGCCCATATTTGGTGGAAACCGTCGTGCCTTCCACCAGCGGCAGCAAATCGCGCTGCACGCCTTCGCGCGACACACCGGCACCCATGCCGCCATCGCGCGCGGCGATCTTGTCAATTTCGTCCAGAAAGACGATGCCGTCATTTTCCACCGACTTAATCGCTTCGCGCTGGATGAGTTCATTGTCCAGCAGCTTGTCGGATTCGTCGCGGATCAGATCGGCATAGGATTTCTCGACGGATGTGCGGACCTTCTTGGTGCGCCCGCCCATGGCCTTGCCGAACATGTCGGAAAGATTGAGAACGCCGATATTGGCCCCAGGCATGCCGGGAATTTCAAAGCCGGGCATGCCTGAGCCCGTATCGGCAACTTCGATATCGATTTCCTTCTTGTCCAGCTCGCCATCCCGCAGCTTCTTGCGGAAGCTGTCGCGGGTCGCTGGGGAAGATGTTGGACCGACAAGCGCATCCAGCACGCGCTCTTCGGCGCTGGCATGCGCCTTAGCCTGCACTTCCACGCGCTTCTTTTCGCGGATGAGGCCGATGCCGATTTCCACGAGGTCGCGGATGATCTGTTCGACATCGCGACCCACATAACCCACTTCGGTAAACTTGGTGGCTTCGACCTTGATGAAAGGCGCACCGGCAAGCTTGGCCAGACGGCGGGAAATTTCGGTCTTGCCGACACCGGTCGGCCCGATCATCAGAATATTTTTCGGCATGACCTCGTCACGCAGGCTGTCATCCAGCTGCTGGCGACGCCAGCGGTTGCGCAGCGCAATCGCCACGGCACGCTTGGCATCATGCTGGCCGATGATGTGACGGTCCAGTTCCGAGACAATCTCGCGGGGAGAAAAAGTCGTCATTTCATTCCTTTCGGCGTTTCCGTTGCGGCCAGCCGCCTTGGCCCGGCCCACGGAACCCATCAGTTTCAAGGGCGCAGCTTACTCTGCGTCGAGCGTTTCAATCACGAGATTATGGTTGGTGTAGACGCAGATATCGGCAGCGATATCGAGCGCCTGACGCGCGACCTCTTCCGCAGACTTTTCCGAATCCATCAGCGCGCGGGCTGCGGCGAACGCATAGTTGCCGCCAGAGCCGATGGCGATGGCGCCATGTTCGGGCTCCAGAACGTCACCATTGCCGGTAATGGCCAGCGTAATCGACTTGTCGGCCACCAGCATCATGGCTTCGAGATTGCGCAGATATTTGTCGGTGCGCCAATCCTTGGCGAGCTCGACGGCTGCGCGCATCAGCTGGCCGGGATATTGCTCCAGCTTCTTCTCAAGACGGTCGAGCAGCGTGAAAGCGTCAGCCGTGGCACCGGCAAAACCGGCGATCACTTCGCCCTTGCCGATGCGGCGCACCTTGCGGGCATTGCCCTTCATCACCGTCTGGCCGAGGCTGACCTGACCGTCACCGGCCATGACGACCTTGCCGCCCTTTCTCACAGTAATAATCGTTGTCATCAAACACCTGTTTGCCCTTGGAAGGGCGTTACGCGGACCGCCCCTGCGATCCTGTTCGAAGTCTATGTAAGTCCCGTTTTTGCGATTGCAAATCCGCGAGCGCCTCTGCACCGGGGTGCGATGCGGCAAGGCAATGTAATGGCTGGATATTTGGCGGCTGTGCTGATAAGGAACGCCAATATTGATACGGAGCAGCCAGATGGCAGAGCGTAGAGCTGAGATTTCCCGCAAAACGAATGAAACAGACGTTTCCGTACGCGTGAACATCGACGGGACAGGCAAGTCGAAGATTTCCACCGGTGTGGGCTTCTTCGATCATATGCTGGACCAGCTCAGCCGCCATTCCCTCATCGACATGGAGATCGATGTAAAGGGTGACCTGCATATCGATGACCACCACACCGTCGAAGATACCGGCATCGCCATCGGTCAGGCCATTTCCAAGGCACTGGGCGACCGTCGCGGTATCACCCGTTACGCCTCGCTCGACCTTGCCATGGACGAAACCATGACCAAGGCCGCCGTCGATATTTCCGGTCGTCCGTTTCTGGTCTGGAATGTTGCGTTCTCCGCACCCAAGATCGGCACTTTCGACACCGAACTGGTGCGCGAATTCTTTCAGGCCTTGTCTCAGAATGCCGGCATTACCCTGCATATTCTGAACCATTATGGTGCCAACAACCACCATATTGCCGAAACCTGCTTCAAGGCGGTTGCCCGCGTTCTGCGCACGGCAACCGAGATCGATCCACGTCAGGCAGATCGCGTTCCCTCGACAAAGGGCATGCTGGCCTGAGCTAGATGAATTCGTCATGGTGGTGTCGAGGCAATTGCCCTCTTATCCATCGCTGTGAGCATTGTCAGGAAAGCCGATGACATCTTATCTGGTTCTGGAAGCACCCGGCGGCCCGGATCGCGATCATCGCTCGACGCGGTTCATCGCTGATCGCTTTTCCTGGCTTGCGCTTCTGTTTCCCTGGGTTTGGTTTGCCGTTCAGCGTCTGTGGTGGGTCGCCATCGGCATCGTGATCTTCCAGGTGGCGGCCAGTCAGGTTTCGGGGCTGGATGGCTTTGCGGTAACCGGCGCGCTGTTTGCGCTTGCTGCGGGTCTGATAGCCGGATTCGAAGGCCGCAACATCGTTGTTCGACATCTTGTCGCAAAAGGATGGGCGCTGAAGGATGTCGTCACAGCACCTGATCTGGCGACAGCCGAAGACATGTATTTTTCCAACCTGCCATATGAAGACATCGCGCAGGCCAACACAATTCCGCAGCCGGACTGGAAACAGGACCGGAAGAACAGCGGTTACAGACCGAGCGACCCGGCAGGGTCGTTTCAGTTCGATTTGAATGGAAGGCGCTGAGTATGCGTGTGGCAATTATCGATTACGGCTCGGGCAATCTTCGCTCGGCGACCAAGGCATTCGAGCGCGCTGCGCGTGAAGCCGGTATCGATGCGACCATCGATCTGACCGACAAGCCGGAGAACGTCGCCTCCGCGGACCGTATCGTTCTGCCGGGCGTGGGCGCCTATGCGGATTGCCGTGCGGGCCTCGATGCCGTCGCAGGCATGCATGAGGCACTGATCGAAGCCGTCGAAAACAAGGCCCGCCCCTTCATCGGCATCTGTGTCGGCATGCAGCTGATGTCATCGCGCGGTCTGGAAAAGACGACGAGCGAAGGCTTAGGCTGGATCGAGGGCGACGTGGTGGAGATGACGCCGTCCGATCCCAGCTTGAAAATCCCGCAGATCGGCTGGAACACACTGGAACTGCACCGCCCTCACCCGCTTTTCGATGGCATCAAGACCGGCACGGACGGGCTGCACGCTTATTTCGTCCATTCCTACCATCTTGCGGCAAAGCACGCCGAAGACGTCATCGCCACCACCAGTTATGGTGGCGCGATGACGGCCTTCGTCGGTCGCGACAACAAGGTCGGCGCGCAGTTCCACCCGGAAAAAAGCCAGACACTCGGCCTTGCCCTGATTTCGAATTTCCTGCGCTGGAAGCCCTGACATGATCCTATTTCCCGCAATCGACCTCAAAGATGGCCAGTGCGTTCGCCTCAAACTTGGCGATATGGAGCAGGCCACCGTCTACAACGAAGACCCCGGCGCTCAGGCCAAAGCCTTTGAAGATCAGGGCTTTGAATGGCTGCATGTGGTGGACCTTAACGGTGCCTTTGCAGGCCAGACCGTGAATGGCGATGCCGTCGATGCTATTTTGAAGTCGACTAAGAATCCCGTTCAGCTGGGCGGTGGTATTCGCACGCTCGATCATATCGAAGCATGGCTGAGCCGTGGCCTTGCCCGCGTCATTCTCGGCACCGTTGCCGTACGCGATCCGGTTCTCGTCATTGAAGCCTGCAAGCGCTTTCCCGGACAGGTCGCAGTCGGAATCGATGCCAAGGGGGGCAAGGTTGCCGTGGAAGGCTGGGCGGAAGCGTCCGAGCTTGGTGTGATCGAGCTTGCCAAACGTTTCGAAGGTGCCGGCGTTGCCGCCATCATCTACACCGATATCGACCGCGACGGCATTTTAGCCGGAATCAACTGGGCATCGACGTTGGAACTGGCAAATGCCGTCTCCATCCCCGTCATCGCCTCGGGCGGCCTTGCCTCCATGGATGACATCAAGCGTATGCTGGAGCCGGATGCGGCCAAACTGGAAGGCGCGATTTCCGGCCGCGCGCTGTATGATGGCCGCATCGATCCGGTCGAGGCACTGGCGCTGATCAAAGCCACTCAAAACGGGGAGGCTCGCGCATGACACTGAAAGCCCGCATTATTCCCTGTCTCGATGTCAAAGACGGTCGTGTCGTCAAGGGCGTCAACTTCGTCGATCTGATCGATGCCGGTGATCCGGTGGAAGCCGCCAAGGCGTATGATGCTGCCGGTGCTGATGAGCTTTGCTTCCTCGATATCACGGCGTCCTCCGACAACCGAGATACGATTTTCGATGTCGTGTCCCGCACAGCCGATCACTGCTTCATGCCGGTGACGGTGGGCGGTGGCGTTCGTGCCGTCGGCGATATTCGCAAGCTGCTTTTATGCGGTGCAGACAAGGTGTCGATCAACTCCGCTGCGGTGAAAGACCCGGATTTCGTGGCGCAGGCTGCGGATAAATTCGGCAACCAGTGCATTGTCGTTTCCATCGATGCCAAGAAGGTGTCAGCCGCAGGTGAAACGGATCGCTGGGAAATCTTTACCCATGGCGGTCGCCAGCCGACCGGCATCAACGCCGTTGAGTTTGCCATTAAGATGGTGGAGCGTGGTGCGGGAGAGTTGCTCATCACCTCCATGGATCGTGACGGCACCAAGAGCGGTTATGACATCGCACTGACCCGCACGATTGCCGATCAGGTTCGCGTGCCCGTTATCGCATCCGGCGGTGTCGGTACGCTTGATGATCTGGTGGCTGGCGTGAAGGATGGCCATGCGACGGCTGTGCTTGCTGCCTCCATTTTCCATTTCGGCACCTATTCCATTGGTGAAGCCAAGGCCTATATGGCCGATCACGGCATTGCCATGCGCCTCGATTGATCTCGCTTAAGGTATTGAGAGATGAGTGATTTTTCCCTTTCCGATCTGGAGCGCATCGTGGCGGAACGCGCAAGCGCCTCACCGGATCAATCCTGGACGGCGAAGCTTGTTGCCGCAGGCCAGCCTCGCGCCGCCAAGAAGCTTGGCGAAGAAGCGGTGGAAACCGTAATTGCCGCGATTTCCAACGATCGCAAGAACCTCACCGATGAGGCTGCCGATCTGCTCTATCACCTGCTGGTGGTGCTAAAGATCGCCGATATTCCTTTGGCGGATGTCTATGCGGAGCTTGAGCGCCGCACCGGGCAATCCGGCCTGCAGGAAAAGGAATCGAGGCCCAATACATGACGACCGTGGCACGCATGGGAGGACAAGGCATGCCAAACACGCTCGATCATTTCCGCCCCGATGAATATTCGCCCTATCACTTCTTCAGCTCGGAAGAGTGGTCCAAGTTTCGCGCCGATACGCCGATGACGCTGGCTGGCGATGAGGTCAAACGCCTGCGCTCGCTCGATGACCCCATCGATCTGGATGAAGTCCGGCGTATCTATCTATCGCTGTCTCGCCTTCTCTCCACCCATGTCGAGGCATCACAACTGCTGTTTCAGCAGCGCAACCAGTTCCTCAACATGGCGGATGTCAACAAGACCCCCTTCGTGATCGGCATCGCGGGATCGGTTGCGGTTGGCAAATCGACCACTGCCCGTATTCTGAAAGAGCTTCTGGCCCGCTGGCCATCCAGTCCGAAGGTCGATCTCATCACGACCGATGGTTTTCTCTATCCCAACGAGGTTTTGCGTCGGGAAAATATGATGGACCGAAAGGGTTTTCCGGAAAGCTACGATATCGGCTCGCTACTGCGCTTTCTCTCGGCCATCAAGGCGGCCCAGCCGGATGTGAAGGCACCGCGCTATTCGCATCTGACCTATGACGTGGTGCCCAATGAGTTCACCACCATCGACCGCCCGGATATTCTGATTTTCGAAGGCATCAATGTGCTGCAATCGCGCGATTTGCCAGCCGGCGGGCGGATCGTGCCGATGGTGTCTGATTTCTTCGACTTTTCGATCTATATCGATGCTGATGAAAGCCTGATCCACAACTGGTACGTCAACCGCTTCATGAATTTGCGGCAGACGGCGTTTCGCGATCCGTCTTCCTATTTCAATCGCTATGCCACGATTTCGGAGGAAGCAGCGCTGGCGATTGCCGAAGGCCTCTGGCAAAACATCAATCTCAAAAACCTGCAGCAGAACATTCTGCCATCGCGTCCGCGCGCGGACCTGATTTTGCGCAAGGGGCAGAATCATTTGATCGATACGGTGGCGCTCAGAAAGCTTTAAAGTCAGTCACTTTCAGCAGCCTCAGTCTTTCTCGGGTTTTCCCCGCATTTTCTTGATATCCGAGCGCCCAGACTTTTCCTTCAGCCGCCGCTCAATCGAGCCTTTGGTGGGCTTGGTAGCCCTGCGCACCGGCGGTGGCGGTTCTGCGGCTTTGAGGACCAGTTCCTTAAGCCGTTCCCGCGCATCTTCGCGGTTACGCTCCTGCGTGCGAAACCGGTTGGCCTCGATCATCAACACGCCGTCTTTCGAAACCCGCCTTCCGCCAAGGCGAATGAGGTTGGTTTTGACGCGCTCCGAAAGCGACGGGGAATTTGCAGCATCGAAGAACAGCTGAACGGCGGTCGAGACTTTGTTGACATTCTGCCCGCCCGGACCACCAGCCAGCACGAATTGCTCCGTCAGTTCCCATCCGGCAATCGTTATTCTGTTGCTGATATAAAGTGCTGCACTGGCCATGTTCTTTCTCCGGCAGCGGTGATGCCACAGATCATGGCGAATGGAAACCGCAGGGACCAAACGAAAAACCCGGCACGATGCCGGGTTTCACGTGAATCCAAAATCTGGATTTCTTATTCAGCAGCAATCAGCAGGCCGGGGGCTGCATCGCGCACCTTGCTGTCCACATGGTCTTCGAACTTGGTGAAGTTCGTGACGAACATGGAAACAAGCTTCTTGGCCTGCGCGTCGTAAGCGGCACCGTCTGCCCAGGTCGAGCGCGGATCGAGAATACCGCTGTCGATGCCTTCGAGCGATGTCGGTACGGCAAAGCCGAAATTCGCATCGGTGCGGAACTGGGCATTCTTTAGCTCGCCGGTCAGGGCTGCACTCAGGAGAGCGCGGGTTGCCTTGATGGGCATGCGCTTACCGGTACCGTAGGCACCGCCGGTCCAGCCGGTGTTGACCAGCCAGCAATCAACGCCATGCTTGCCGATCAGATCACGCAGCAGGTTGCCGTATTCTGCCGGATGGCGCGGCATGAAAGGTGCGCCGAAGCAGGTGGAGAAGGTTGCTTCCGGCTCCGTCACACCCTTTTCCGTGCCGGCCACCTTGGCCGTGTAACCGGACAGGAAGTGGTACATGGCCTGTTCCGGCGTCAACCGGGCAATGGGAGGCAGAACGCCGAAGGCATCCGCCGTCAGCATGATGATCGTCTTGGGGTGACCGGCAAGGCCGGTGTCCGATGCATTCGGAATGAAGTGCAGCGGATAGGCGCTACGGGTGTTTTCCGTCAGCGATGTATCGTTGAAATCCGGAACGCGGTTTTCATCGAGAACGACGTTTTCAAGAACCGTGCCGAAGCGGCGGGTCGCGGCATAGATTTCAGGCTCGGCTTCCGCCGAAAGCTTGATGGCCTTGGCGTAGCAGCCGCCTTCGAAGTTGAAGATGCCGTCTTCGCCCCAGCCATGCTCGTCATCGCCGATCAGTGTGCGCGAAGGATCGGCAGACAGCGTGGTCTTGCCGGTGCCCGACAGGCCGAAGAACACGGCAGTGTCACCATCCGCGCCAACATTGGCGGAGCAGTGCATGGGCATAACGCCCTTTGCCGGCAGAAGATAGTTGAGAACAGTGAAGACCGACTTCTTGTTTTCACCAGCGTAAGACGTACCCCCGATCAGAACCAGGCCCTTGGTCAGGTTGCAGGCAATGACGGTTTCGGTGCGAACGCCGTGGCGGGCCGGATCGGCCTTGAAGCTCGGCAGGTTGATGATGGTCAGCTTCTGCTTGAAGGTGCCAAGCTTTTCGCGGGCTGGACGAATCAGCAGATTGCGAATGAACAGGCCGTGCCATGCAAGTTCGGTCACGACGCGGGTTGGAAGCGCATTGTCTTCATCGGCACCACCGATCAGATCCTGCACATAGAGCGTCTTGCCTGCGGCGTGCGCGAGCATGTCCTTATGGAGGATGTCGAAATGCTCTGGCGACAGCGGCTTGTTGTTGTCCCACCAGATATTGTCTTCGGTCGAGGCGTCGCGAACGACGAATTTATCCTTGGGCGAACGGCCCGTATGCTGACCGGTGACGGCACGCAAAGCGCCATCTGCGGTAACGTCGGCTTCGCCATTGCGGATCGCATGTTCGTACAGTTCGCTCTCTATGAGATTGTAATGAACCGCAGAAACGCCAGCCAGACCAAGTGCCGACACTCCATTTTCAGGATTATGTACTCCAGCTTCCTTCATGGGCGCATTCCTTTTTCTTAAGACAAAGCCATTGAAATTTTCACGGAAATTAATCCGTGCTTTCCAAAAAGACAAGTGAGTTATTTTAAATAATTCAATAATTTCAATATATTAATCGATTTAAAAGATTTTATTTCATTTTAAATCGGTTTAGTCGGCGATTGAAACCGATAATATCCGTCTGCGCAAAATTTCGTGCCACGGACTGCCCGCAACCATGCGTATTTCCGTTTGCCACAATTTGTTCCACCTTTATACTCATGAGAAAGGCTCACGGCGCGCAACCTTGGCTGGGGTGGATGTCGGGAGTATTGATGAATGACGATGGAGACCAATATTATGCAGACGATTGCGCTTGTGGATGATGACCGAAATATTTTGACTTCGGTCTCGATCGCGCTGGAAGCAGAAGGTTATAAGGTCGAAACGTATACGGATGGAGCGTCTGCTCTGGATGGGCTCGTTGCACGCCCACCACAGCTGGCCATCTTCGATATTAAGATGCCGCGCATGGACGGCATGGAGCTGCTGCGCCGGCTGCGCCAGAAATCGGATTTGCCGGTTATTTTCCTCACATCGAAGGACGAGGAAATCGATGAGCTGTTCGGCCTGAAAATGGGTGCCGACGACTTCATCACCAAGCCCTTCTCGCAGCGCCTGCTTGTCGAGCGCGTCAAGGCCATCCTGCGCCGCGCCAGCAGCCGCGATGCCGCCGTACCCGGCGCAAGCCCGCTGAAGCCGACGGCGGATCAGCAGGCCCGCACACTGGAACGCGGCCAGCTTGCCATGGATCAGGAGCGTCACACCTGCACCTGGAAGGGTGAGCCGGTAACTTTGACCGTCACGGAATTCCTCATTCTTCATTCGCTGGCACAGCGTCCGGGCGTCGTGAAAAGCCGTGATGCGCTGATGGATGCCGCCTATGACGAGCAGGTCTATGTGGACGACCGCACCATCGACAGCCACATCAAGCGTCTTCGCAAGAAGTTCAAACTGGTCGATAACGACTTCGATATGATTGAAACGCTCTACGGTGTAGGATATCGCTTCCGCGAAGCAGCCTGAGACGAGGCGCAGACACGATGACGCCGCAGCAATAGCGGCGCTGAGGAACGACGTTGCTGAATAAAGCGCAGGAAAGCGTATCGGATCATACCGATGCCGACGACCGTGAAAGCGGTCGGCGGTATCGTATTCATCCGTTGACGATTGTCCGGCGTATTTTTGGCAATGCCGTCTTCTCCAGCCTGACCCGGCGTATTCTGTTCTTCAACGTCGCGGCCACCGTGGTTCTCGTCGGCGGCATTCTCTACCTCAACCAGTTTCGTGAAGGGCTGATCGATGCCCGCGTCGAAAGCCTGCTGACACAGGGCGAGATCATTGCCGGCGCCGTCTCCGCCTCTGCCTCGGTCGATACCAATTCCATCACCATCAATCCTGAAAAGCTGCTGGAATTGCAGGCGGGCCAGAGCATTACGCCGGTTCCCAATGACGAAGATCTGAGCTTCCCGATCAACCCGGAACGCGTGGCGCCTGTTCTGCGGCGGCTGATTTCACCCACCCGCACGCGCGCCCGACTGTTCGATGCGGATGCCAATCTGCTGCTCGATTCGCGTCACCTTTATTCGCGCGGTCAAGTGCTGCGCTACGACTTGCCGCCGGTGACGCCCGAAACCCAGACATGGGGCGACTGGTTTGCCAGCGTCTTCAACCGCATGCTGCAGCCCAGCAGCCTGCCGCTCTACAAGGAAACGCCCGGTGGTGATGGCTCCATCTATCCGGAAGTGATGAATGCCTTGACCGGCGTTCGCGGCGCTGTTGTGCGCGTGACGGAAAAAGGTGAGCTGATCGTATCGGTCGCCGTGCCGGTGCAGCGTTTCCGCGCCGTTCTCGGCGTGCTGTTATTGTCCACGCAGGCGGGTGATATCGACAAGATCGTGCATGCCGAACGGCTCGCCATCATGCGCGTCTTCGGCATCGCCACGCTCGTCAATATCGTGCTGTCGCTTCTCCTATCCTCCACCATCGCTACGCCGCTCAGACGCCTTTCGGCTGCTGCCATCCGCGTGCGGCGCGGGGCCAAGGCGCGCGAGGAAATTCCCGACTTTTCCGCTCGTCAGGATGAAATCGGCAATTTGTCCATCGCCTTGCGTGAAATGACCAATGCGCTTTATGACCGGATCGATGCCATTGAAAGCTTTGCGGCCGATGTCAGCCATGAGCTTAAAAACCCGCTGACCTCGCTACGCAGCGCCGTGGAAACCCTGCCGCGCGCCAAAACCGAGGAATCGAAGCAGCGTCTGACGGAAATCATCTTCCACGATGTGCGCCGTCTCGACCGCCTTATCAGCGACATTTCGGATGCCTCGCGGCTGGATGCGGAACTGGCGCGTGTGGACGCCTCCCCGGTCGATCTCGAAGTGCTGCTCAGCAATCTGGTCGAAATTTCCCGACAGATCAGCGCCAAGAAGAAGAGCGTCACGATCGATTATGCCGTCGATCACAAGCCCGGCACCAAGGTCAGCTATATCGTAAATGGTCATGATCTGCGGATCGGCCAGATCGTCACAAACCTCATCGAAAATGCACGTTCTTTCGTCTCGCAGGATGGCGGGCGGATTTTCGTACATCTGCTGCGCCAGAAAGACCGCTGCATCGTGCGTGTCGAGGACAATGGTCCCGGCATTCAGGCCGAAGACATCGACCGCATCTTCGAACGGTTCTATACGGACCGCCCGGCCAGCGAAGGCTTTGGCCAGAACTCCGGTCTTGGCCTGTCCATCAGCCGCCAGATTGCCGAAGCCCATGGCGGCAGCCTGAGAGCAGAAAACATCATCGACAAATATGGCGTCATCTCCGGTGCACGCTTCAGCCTGTCGCTTCCTGCCGCTGCAACCAGCCATGAGCGCTGAGCCCACCAATTATCACGGCACCGCCATCGTGATCGGCCAGACGGGCCTGCTGTTCGTCGGACCATCCGGCAGCGGCAAAAGCGAACTCGCCTTCAGTTTCATGACGGAAGCAGAACGTTGCGGCTTAGAAACGGCGCTCGTCGCGGACGATCAGGTGTTTCTGAAATGCCGCGATGGCGTGGTGATCGCACAGCGACCGCCGTCGATTGCCGGTCTGCTGGAGCTGCGCGGCAGCGGGATCATCTCGATGAAAAGCGTGGCATCGGCACCGATTCATTACGCCATCACCACCGTTCTTTCGGCGGAAACGCCTCGCCTGCCGCCTGAAAACGAGATGCTGGAACTACCGGGTGGCGGAGGCTTGCCGTTGCTGCGCATTCCCCGTGACAGCATCATGCCCTATGGAAAATTTGCTGCACTTGCTCAGAATCTTTTCATAACCAAGGGAATGTGAACGGATATGCAGCAATTTGGGGCTTGCGCTTCGTATTTTCCTCATCAAGATGTGCCCCCACCGATGGACATGATTGCGGCATTGCGATAGTCGGCAATCAGGTGCGTGTGCAAGGGAGCATTTCATGATCGGACTAGTGCTTGTCACTCATGGCAAGCTGGCCGAGGAGTTTCGTCACGCTGTAGAGCATGTGGTCGGCCCTCAGAAATTGATCGAGACAGTCTGTATTGGTCCCGAAGACGACATGGATCAACGTCGGCAGGATATTCTCGATGCCGTGACCCGCGCCAATGACGGCAATGGCGTCATCATCCTGACCGACATGTTCGGCGGAACGCCGTCCAATCTGGCCATCTCCGTCATGAACAGCGGCAGCGTCGAAGTCATCGCAGGCGTCAATCTGCCGATGCTGATCAAGCTAGCGGGCATTCGCATGGAAGATAACATGGAGAAGGCCTTGCAGGAGGCCTCGGATGCTGGCAGAAAATATATCAACGTCGCCAGCCGCGTTCTCAGCGGCAAATAAAAAGAAGACCAACGGATGTCGCCTTTGTCGCGGGAATTGCTGATCGTCAACAAGCGCGGCCTTCACGCCCGGGCGTCTGCGAAATTCGTGCAGATGGTCGATGGTTTCGACGCGGCGATTACCGTTTCCAAAGATGGCATGACGGTGGGTGGCACATCCATCATGGGTTTGATGATGCTGGCGGCAAGTCCCGGCTGCACCGTTCTCGTTGAAGCGTCCGGCAATCAGGCCGCAGAAGCGCTTGCTGCGCTGGAAGCGCTGGTTGCAGACCGCTTCGGTGAAGAAGTCTGATAACCAAATCATATAAAGACATAAAGACTTCTTTATATCCTTATTGCCAGAATGTCTCTGGCCTGCTAAACCGCAGCCTATTCTTTCAGGCAGCGGCTGGCCCCTGCCATCTTTGAGCAGGAGACATTATGAGCGCTGAAAAAGACTACATCGTCGCCGACATCACCTTTGCAGATTACGGTCGCAAGGAACTGGATATCGCTGAAACCGAAATGCCGGGCCTGATGTCCTGCCGTGCCGAATTCGGCCAGAGCAAGCCTTTGAAGGGCGCCCGCATCTCTGGTTCGCTGCACATGACCATCCAGACGGCTGTTCTCATCGAGACGCTGAAGGAACTGGGTGCCGACATTCGCTGGGCATCCTGCAACATTTTCTCCACTCAGGACCACGCCGCTGCCGCTATTGCTGCAACCGGCATTCCTGTTTTCGCCGTCAAGGGTGAAAGCCTGACCGAATATTGGGAATACACCGACAAGATCTTCCAGTGGGCCGATGGCGGCGTTTCCAACATGATCCTCGATGATGGCGGCGATGCCACCATGTATATTCTCCTCGGCGCACGCGCCGAAGCCGGTGAGGACGTGCTGTCCAACCCAGGTTCGGAAGAAGAAGAAATCCTCGTCGCCCAGATCAAGAAGCGTCTTGCTGCTTCGCCGGGCTGGTTCACCAAGCAGCGCGATGCCATCAAGGGCGTTACCGAAGAAACCACGACGGGCGTTCACCGCCTTTATGACCTGTCCAAGAAGGGCCTTCTCCCCTTCCCGGCCATCAACGTCAATGACAGCGTCACCAAGTCGAAGTTCGACAACAAGTATGGCTGCAAGGAATCGCTGGTTGACGGCATTCGCCGCGCAACTGACGTCATGATGGCTGGCAAGGTTGCCGTCGTCTGCGGTTACGGCGATGTCGGCAAGGGTTCTGCTGCCTCGCTGCAGGGCGCCGGCGCCCGCGTGAAGGTCACTGAAATCGACCCGATCTGCGCGCTTCAGGCTGCCATGGACGGTTTCGAAGTCGTTCGTCTGGAAGACGTCGTTGCCTCGGCCGACATCTTCATCACCACGACAGGCAACAAGGACGTCATCCGCATCGAGCATATGCGCGAGATGAAGGACATGGCCATCGTCGGCAACATCGGCCACTTCGACAACGAAATTCAGGTTGCTGCTCTCAAGAACCTGAAGTGGACCAACATCAAGCCACAGGTCGACATGATCGAGTTTGCCAAGGGCAACCGCATGATCCTTCTGTCGGAAGGTCGTCTGCTCAACCTCGGCAACGCCACGGGCCACCCATCCTTCGTGATGTCGGCTTCCTTCACCAACCAGGTTCTCGGCCAGATCGAGCTCTACACCAAGCAGGGCGAGTACAAGAACGACGTTTACGTTCTGCCAAAGCACCTGGACGAGAAGGTTGCGCGCCTGCATCTGGAGAAGCTGGGCGTGAAGCTGACAGAACTTTCTGACGTTCAGGCAGATTATATCGGCGTCTCGAAGACCGGTCCGTTCAAGGCTGAACACTACAGATATTGATTTATAGTTAATATCCACACCTAAAGCACTAGATATGGAAATCACGGACTTGACAAAGTCCGTGATTTCTTTTTGAGCCCCTCCCTTTCCGGGGGTTTCCGAAGGCGGTATTGTCTCAAGACTTGATTCGTGCGCGGGCATGGCGTGCGGAAATGGGATGTCTTGTCGAGAATGCGGCACATAGGACGGAGACAGACCGGGGATGACGGTAGAAAATTCAAGCTCGCAAAAGCGGGTTCATAACGACATTGAGCCGGGCAGCTGCAATGCGCCCGCGCCAAGGCGCTTGCAGGTCTCGTTGGCAGGCGCTGTCAGCTTCGTAAGAAAGAAGACTGCGGCCTTTTCCGCCCTGATGGCAGGAACGGTCTTAAGCGGTTTTGCTTCTGTGGCGCAGGCACAGCAGACCACTGTTCTGGAAACTGGAGAACGCCTGTTCTCGTCTTCAGAAACCATCACTTATTCGCTGTTTATCGGCATCGTTTCGGCAACCTTGTTTTCCATCGTCTGGCTTGTGCGCCAGCGCGGCAACATCGAGGCTGAAACAAACGAATATCGCACGGCTCTGTCCGAAGCCAATGCCAAGATTTCCAAATATGAAGCGCTGATTTCCGACAAGTCGCGCCGCATCGTGATCTGGGAAAGCGCTGGCGAGCGCCCCGAATTCATCGGCCAGCTGCCGCCTGAAACCGGCGTTCCCCATGCGGATCAGGATTTTCTGGCTTTTGGTCGCTGGCTTCGCCCGACATCGGCTGGCCCGCTGGAAAAGGCCATTGAGAAACTGCGCAGCCACGCACAGAGCTTCGATCTGACCATCGAAACCCAACGCGGCGAAGTCATTGAAGTTCAAGGCCGGGTTTCCGGCGGAAAAGCCTTTACCCGTTTCGTGGCCCTTAACAATCTGCGCGCCGAACTAGCCGAGTTGAAGGTGGAGCGCGAGCGTCTGGTCTCTTCGATCTCGACATTTCAGGACCTGCTTGATTCCATCGAGCAGCCTGTCTGGCGCCGCAATTCCGATGGCGCGCTGACATGGGTCAACCATGCCTATGCTCAGGGTGTCGATGCCCGCAATCCGGAACAGGCGATCAGCGAACAGCGCGAATTGCTCAACACCGTGACACGGCA
This sequence comes from Agrobacterium vacciniicorymbosi, assembly GCF_040427045.1. Taxonomy (NCBI): domain Bacteria; kingdom Pseudomonadati; phylum Pseudomonadota; class Alphaproteobacteria; order Hyphomicrobiales; family Rhizobiaceae; genus Agrobacterium; species Agrobacterium vacciniicorymbosi. The sequence goes on along the minus strand of NZ_JBETMF010000022.1, from coordinate 11,216 downwards.
GAAAATCCGGGCAAGCGCGACACCTGAATCACCCTATCACGACCGTATCTCCACTGTGGTTTCCGGCAACCGCACCTTCTTCGATGTCGTGGATATCAAGACGCCGGGAGGTTCCGCCGGTATCGCCATCGACGCGACGGAAGCTGAAACGGTGCGTGAAGAGTTGAAGCGCACGCTGAAAAGCCACGCAGAGACCTTGGACCATCTGGCTACGCCGGTTGCGATCTTCGACGGTCGACAGCGGCTGCAATTCTACAATCAGGCTTTTGTCAGCCTCTGGGGCCTTGATCTGGTTCTGCTGGAATCCAAGCCTGATAATTCAGAGCTGCTAGACCGCCTGCGTTCCCTCGGCAAACTGCCGGAACAATTGAGCTGGAAAAGCTGGAAAGAAACCGCCCTTTCCGTCTACCGCTCGCTCGATACGAAGACCGACCTCTGGCACCTGCCCAATGGACAGACTCTGCGTGTCATCGCAACTGCACATCCGCAGGGTGGCGCAACATGGGTGTTCGAGAACCTGACCGAGCAGGTCGATCTGCAAATGCGTTACAACACACTGGTCAAGGTTCAGGGCGAAACTATCGACCACCTCGCCGAAGGTGTCGCCGTGTTTGGCGCAGATGGGCGCATCCGCCTGTCGAATCCTGCTTTCCGTGCGCTCTGGGCGATTACTGCCGAGGAAGCCGAAGCTGGCAAGCACATCCGCTCCATCGAGCAGGCCTGTGCGCAATCCTACGAGAAGCCGGATGGATGGCGGGCCTTCAGCCAGTTCATCACCAGCTTCGATGATGAGCGTTTATCGAAACAGGGTACGCTCGAGCTACTTTCCGGCCTCGTGCTGGATTATGCGATTATTCCTTTGCCGGATTCCCAGACCATGCTGACCTTCGTCAATATGACGGACAGCGTACGGGCCGAGCGGGCATTGAAGGAAAAGAACGAAGCGCTGCGCAAGGCCGATGAGCTGAAGAACGATTTCGTCCAGCACGTTTCCTACGAGCTTCGCTCGCCGCTAACCAATATCATCGGCTTTACCGATCTCTTGAAGACGCCGGGCATGGGCGATCTCAGCGACCGTCAGGCAGAATATCTCGATCATATCTCCACCTCATCTTCAGTGCTGCTCACCATCGTCAACGATATTCTCGATTTGGCGACCGTCGATGCGGGCATCATGCATCTCAATTACACGGAAAATGATCTGAACGAGCTGCTGGACGATGTGTCCATTCAGATCACGGATCGCTTGCAGGAAAGCGGCGTGTCACTGGAAATCGTTGCGCCCGCGCATCTGGGAGCCATCGTTGCCGACCACCAGCGCCTGAAGCAAATCCTCATCAAGCTCTTGACCAATGCGGCCAATTTTGCGCCGGAGGGATCGGCCATCACCCTCACCTGCCAGCGCAGCGAAGGCGATTTCGTCTTCTCAGTGGCGGATAAGGGGCCCGGCATTCCGGAAGACATGCTGAAAACCGTGTTCGACCGCTTCTCCACGCATGGCAATGGCGGACGTCGCACCGGCGCCGGTCTTGGCCTTTCCATCGTTGAAAGCTTCGTCAGCCTGCACAGCGGCAATGTCACCATCGACAGCCGCCCCGGTGAAGGCACCGTTGTCAGCTGCCGCATTCCATCCGGTTCGCATCCGCATTCCATCGCTGCAGAATGAACCAGAGCCACCTGCCTCTTTCCATCTTTCTCGCCGATGAAGCCGAGACCATCAGGCTTGGCGAGGAACTGGCGCTGACTGTCAAACCGGGTGATTGTATCGCGCTGATCGGCGATCTTGGGGCCGGAAAATCGACGCTAGCCCGCGCGCTGATCCGCGCCATCGCCGATGAGGATGAACTCGAAGTCCCTAGCCCGACCTTCACCATCGTTCAGTCCTACGCGCTACGCTTTCCCGTTGCCCATCTCGATCTCTACCGCCTGTCGGATGTGTACGAACTGGACGAGCTCGGCATTGAAGAGATGCTGTCCGACGGTGTCTGCCTGATCGAGTGGCCAGAGATGGCTGCTGGCGAATTGCCCAAGGACAGCACGATCACGCTGCGTCTCACCCATCAGGGCGAAGGCCGCGTCGCAACCATCGACGCGCCGCCAAAACAGCGAGCGCGGCTGGAACGCGTACTCGCCATCCGCGATTTCCTTGATGACAACGGCAGGAAGAATGCCTCGCGCCGCTACTTCAGCGGTGATGCAGCCTATCGCACCTATGAGCTGGTGAGCAACGCCGACGGCCAATCGCTGCTGATGGACTGGCAGCCGCCACCCAGAGGCCCGGTCATCAAGGACGGCAAGACCTACGCCGAAATCGTGCACCTTGCGCGCGAGGTAAAACCCTTCGTCGCGATACAAAGGTTTCTGGCAGAGAAAGGTTTTACCGTTCCCCAAATTCTGGCGCAGGATTTGGACCGCGGAATTTTGCTTCTGGAAGATATCGGTCGCGATGGCGTTCTTGATGAGGATGGCGCACCGATCGAGGAGCGCTATCTGGAAAGCGTCGCCTGCCTTGCAGCCCTGCACGAGGTCCCTGCCCCCGGCGACATCACGCTGGCTGACGGCGCGACCTATGAGATATCGACCTTCGACGCGGATGCGATGAAGATCGAGACATCGTTGCTGCTCGACTGGTATCTGCCGCATATCCGTGGTGAAGAGCTCGGCGAGAGCGAAAAGCAGAGCTTCTTTGCCGTCTGGGATCAGCTGATCGAAAAGCTGGATGATGCCGAAAAAGGCCTTTTGCTGCGCGATTTCCATTCGCCCAACATCATCTGGCAGGCAGATAAATCCGGTATTCAGAGAGTTGGCATCATCGACTTTCAGGATGCGATGATCGGACCGACGGCCTACGATCTCGCCTCCATCATTCAGGATGCACGCGTGACCATTTCGCCAGAGCTGCAAACGCGGTTGATGGCACACTATCTCGATATGAGGCGTAAAAATCCTGCCTTCGATGAAAAGGCCTTCGTGAAAGCCTTTGCCATCATGGCTGCCCAGCGCAATTGCAAGCTTGTCGGCATCTGGGTTCGGCTGATGAAGCGCGATGGCAAGCCGCATTATATGAAGCATATGCCGCGCACATTCTCTTATCTGCGCTCGGCACTCGAGCATCCTGACCTTGGGCCTTTGCGCGACTGGTTTGAAAGCGCGGGCGTCGATCTCCATCAACAGTGAAGTGTTTCCATGACGATCAGACAAGCCATGGTGCTGGCAGCGGGTCTCGGTACCCGAATGCGGCCGATTACCGACACGATCCCCAAGCCTCTTGTGAAGATCGCCGGACGCCCGATGATCGATTACGTTCTGGATGTGCTGGTCGCGGCGGGTGTGGAAACCATTGCCATCAATGTGCACCACCATGCCGACCAGATGGTCGCGCATCTTGCTAACCGCAAGGATGCCAAAATTCTGATCTCGGACGAGCGCGAACAGCTGATGAATTCCGGCGGCGGTCTGGCCAAGGGGTTGAAGCTGCTGCAGCCCGGCCCGGTTCTCGTGATGAATGCCGATCTGTTCTGGATCGGCGAAACGCCCGGTGAGACCACCAATCTGGAAAAGCTTGCCCATTTCTTCGATCCCCAGACCATGGATATGGCTCTGCTCTGCGTTGATATGGACCGCACGACCGGCCACAATGGCAAGAAGGATTTCAATCTTGCCGATGACGGCACGCTCACGCGCTACAATGAAGGCGAGCCGCGCCCGGTGGTCTATGCTGGTGCCATTGCCATGGATAGCCGGCTTTTGGCTGATGCACCTGCGGATGCCTTCAATCTCAACATCTATTTCGACCGTGCCATTGCCGCAAACAGGCTTTTTGGCCTGTCACTTTCAGGTCAATGGATTACCGTCGGCACGCCGGATGCTATAGAAGATGCGGAACGAACCATCGCAACGCTCTAAAGTAACCGACAAGTGAGATGACCCATTGGCGCATGCCAAGCGTATTCTAACCATTGCTCCCGGCACGCCGTTTCTCAAAACGCTCGCGGAAAGTCTGTGCGATGGCAGGCTGACGCCCGGCTTCCACTATGATGCCGCCGATCCGCTGTCGCTGGCCAAAGTCACCATCTATGTTCCGACCCGCCGTTCGGCCCGCGTGCTGCGGTCCGAATTCGTGGATTTGCTGGGCGGGCAATCGGCCATCCTGCCTGTCATCCGTCCCTTGGGCGAAACCGATGATGATAGCGGCTTTTTCGATATCGAAACGCCGGCAACCATTGATCTCGCACCCCCCATTTCCAGCACGGCAAGACTGGTCGAGCTTGCGCGTCTGATCCTTGCCTGGCGCAACAGCCTGCCGGATGCGATCCGCGCCGTCCATTCGGATTCGCCGCTCGTCGCCCCCGCAAGCCCCGCCGATGCCATCTGGCTGGCGCGGTCGCTCGGCGAAGTCATCGACGCGATGGACACCGAAGATCGGGATTGGGATGCGCTCTCCAAGCTGGACACCGCCGACCATGCGCAATGGTGGCAGTTGACCGCCGACTTTCTGAAGATTGCCAGCATCTTCTGGCCCGCGCGGCTGGAAGAACTCAACAAATCCTCTGCCGGGCGGCACCGCAATGCGATTTTGCGGGCAGAGGCCGAACGCCTCACCAAGATCGGATCGGATGATCCGATCATTGTTGCAGGCTCTACCGGCTCCATTCCCGCTGCCGCAGACCTGATTGCATCGGTCGCCTCCCTGCCGCAGGGCACCGTCGTTTTGCCGGGGCTCGATGTCGAGATGCCCGAGGATCAGTGGCAGTCGATCAATGAGAGCCCGAACGATCCGTCCAGCCGCACTCACTCGCAATATGGCCTCTTCGTTTTGCTCCAAAAGCTGGGCGTCTTGCGCAATGATGTCGAGCAGATCGGCACGCTGGACACCGACCTGAAAAATCGTGCCGCGATCTTTTCCACCGCGCTTGCCCCGGCCAAAGCCACCAGCGAATGGAACGAGTGGCGCACTGAAAAAAGCGACTCGTTTTTCGAAGAGGCCTTTGCATCGGCTTCCATCATAGAAGCAGCCAATGAGCGTGAAGAGGCAACGGCCATTGCCATCGCCCTTCGTCTGGCGCTTGAAAAGCCCGGCACAGGTGCACAGTCTCAAGCGGCGCTCATCACTCCGGACCGCGGTCTCGCGCGCCGCGTGGCGACGGAGCTTGCCCGTTTCGGCATCGAGGCCGATGATTCCGCTGGTACGCCCCTGTCTGCCACCCCGCAGGCGGGGCTGTTGATGCTTGCACTGGAAGCGATCCTGCGGCCCGGTGATCCGGTTGCGGTCATGTCCCTGCTCAAACATCCGCTGTCGCGCTTCGGTCTTGGCCAAACGAAAGTCGGCCAATCCGTCGCCGGGCTTGAGCTTCTGGCGCTGCGCGGCGGCAGAACCGAAACGACGCTTGATACGCTGGAAACCCTGCTTCAGCAGCAGCTTGCCCTCCACACGGATGACCGGCACCCGCCGCAATGGCGCAAGTCGCTTACCGAGGGCAGCGATGCGGCAGCGGCGGATCTCGCAGTTCGCATAAAGTCGGCTATCGAGCCGCTGGATGCCGCTTTCATTCGCAAAGACCCGGTCAATGGTCGACTGACGGCGCGCCTTACCCTTGCCGACTGGGCGGAACGAACGGGCCGCGTCATTGAGGCCATCTGCCTCGATGAGCGCGGTGATCTTGCCAGCCTCTGGTCAGGCGAAGCAGGCGAGAAACTGTCCGGGCTTCTGGCCGAGTTGATGGATTGCGGCAGCGTGCTGGAAGCCGATGGTCCGCAATGGATCGATATCATGGCGGCCCTCGTGGCCGGTGAGTCGATCAAGCCCCGCGCCATGCGCCATCCGCGCGTCTTCATTTTCGGTGCGCTGGAAGCGCGTCTGCAAAGTGTGGATACCGTCATCATCGGCGGATTGAACGAGGGCATATGGCCGGGCCAGACGGCCAACAATCCGTTTCTGTCGCGTAACATGAAAACCGCCATCGGGCTGGAGCCGCCGGAACGGCGCATCGGGCAGCTGGCGCATGATTTCGAGATGGCGAATGGCACGCGGCACATTTTCTACACCCGGGCCCTCCGTCAGGGCTCGACCCCGGCGGTCGCCTCGCGCTGGCTGCAACGACTTCTGGCACTGGGTGGAGAGTCCTTTGCCGAGACACTGAAAGAGCGCGGCACCGCTTACCGCCATTGGGCCACCATGCTGGATGAAGGTGAAAGCCAGCAATCCGCCAAGCGCCCTGCCCCGACACCGCCAGCCGAGCTCCAGCCGAAATCCTATTCCTTCAGCGAAGTGGGCAGGCTGCGGCGCGATCCCTATTCCATCTATGCACGGCGTATCCTCAAACTCGATCCGCTGGATGAATTCAACCGCGATCCAGGTGCTGCGGATCGTGGCACGCTCTATCACCGCATCATGGAAACCTATTCCCGCGAGGGCCATGTGCCCGGCACACCCGCTGCCGAAGAGGCCATGTTTCGCGTACTGCATGCCTGTTTCGATGCGGAAAACCTGCCACCGCATATCGATGTCGTCTGGCGGCCCCGTTTCGAGGCGGTGGCCCGCGAATTCCTCCTCTGGGAAAAAGACCGCCGTGCACTGGTCAAGCGCAGCCACATCGAGGCACGGGCCGGACAGGAAATTCCCGAAGCCGGCATTCGCCTGACCGGCGTTGCCGACCGTATCGACATCAAGACATCCGGCAAGGCCGATATCATCGACTACAAGACAGGGCTTTCCCCGTCCGTCAAACAGGCGCGTTCCCTGCTCGATCCGCAATTGGCGCTGGAAGCCGCGGCCCTGATGCGCGGCGCGTTTCGTGATACCGGCTCTCCGGTGCCGGAGGATCTGATCTATGTGCGACTGCGGCCCGGCGAGCGTTTCGGCACGGATACGATCAACAATGAACATGCCAAGGCTACAGCCAAAACTGCGCCGAAATCGGCGGTGGAGCTGGCTAATGATTCCATCGACCAGCTTGCCAAATTCGTGATTTCGCTGCGCGAAGGCAGGAACGGCTTCGTTTCACGGCTGATCCCCGAGGAGCAGCAGGCCTATGGCGGCGAATATGACCACCTTGCCCGCGTGTCAGAATGGTCGACGGCAGAACCGGGAGATGGCGATGCTGAATGATATCATAGACCATGGCCCAGAGCAGGACGATCCAAAAAGCTGGATCGACTGGACAAGCGCGCAGCAGACCCGCGCCTCGGACCCCGCCAGTTCCGCCTGGGTGTCAGCCAATGCCGGTTCAGGCAAGACACACGTTTTGACGCAGCGGGTGATCCGCCTGCTTCTGGCTGGTTGCCGCCCGTCTGCCATCCTATGTCTGACCTATACGAAGGCAGCAGCCTCGGAAATGTCGAGCCGTGTGTTCGACAGGCTGGCAGACTGGGCCACGCTTTCCAACGCACACTTGAGCGATCGCATCACCGCCATCGAGGGCCGCGTTCCCGATCTTATCAAGCTCAAGGAAGCACGGCGGCTGTTTGCCAAAGCGCTGGAAACGCCGGGTGGCCTGAAAATTCAGACCATTCACGCCTTTTGCGAAGCGCTGCTGCACCAGTTTCCGCTGGAAGCCAATGTCGCCGGACATTTCTCGGTACTGGATGATCGTGCAGCCAGCACGCTTCTGGCCGAGGCACGCCGCACGCTGTTGACCGCCGTCTCCATGGAGAACGACAAGCCACTGGCGCAGGCGCTCGCCTACGTTCTCGATATCGCCGACGAGACCGGGCTCGAAGCCCTCCTCAGCGCCATCGTCGCCAACCGCAATGCCATCAGGGGCTTTCTCGAACAGGCAAGCCAGAGCGGCGGTATCGATGTTGCCCTTCGCACCAAAGCGGGCATCGGCGCGCAGGAAACGGAAGAGACGGCAGCGGCGGCTTATTGGCCTCTGCCCGGTCTTTCCGGCCTGTCGATGGACACTTATCTCACCTTGGCAGATGAAATCGGCGGCTCGCGCGTTATCGATGTCGCCTATGCGCTGCGCGAAGCCGCGCGCGCCACGGATGTCTTCAAGCGGGTCGAGTTCATCGAAGCGGCACTTCTGACATCGCAAGGCGCACCGAAATCCGACGCTTACGTTATCAACAAGGCCATGCAGACATCCGCCCCTGCCCTGCTGGATGACCTGACCGTGGCCCGCGCCCATGTCGTGGCCTGCCGGGATCGCTACCGCACCATCCGTATGCTGGAAGCAACGAAACACGCACTCACTCTCGCAGAACGACTGATCGGCGATTTCGAGGATTTGAAGAAGCAGCGCAGCCAACTGGATTTCGAGGATTTGATCGAGCGCGCCGCGACCTTGCTCAACCGCGATACGGCAGGCGCCTGGGTTCACTACAAGCTGGATCAGGGCATAGACCACATTCTGGTGGATGAGGCGCAGGATACGAGCCCTGTGCAATGGTCCATCATACAGTCACTGGCCGCCGATTTCTTCCATGGTGAAACGGCCCGCGAGGGTCGGCGCACGGTCTTTGCCGTGGGTGACGAGAAACAGTCGATCTATTCGTTTCAGGGCGCGCGACCGGAACGATTTTCGCAGGAAAGCCGGGAAACCCAGCAGCGCGTCAAAGCCGTGGACCAAACATTCCATTCCGTGCGCCTGCCTCTTTCGTTCCGGTCCACGGCAGATGTTCTGGCCGCCGTCGATCAGGTCTTTTCCCTGCCCGAACATGCGGAAGGCCTGAGCGCCGAAAGAGAACCCGTCGAACACCGTTCCAACCGCCATGGACAGGCAGGCACGGTGGAACTCTGGGACATGATTGCCACCGAGCCGGTGGACAATGACGAGGATTGGACGGCCCCTTTCGATGCGCTGCGCGAAAGTGCCCCGCCCGCCATCGTTGCACGCCGCATCGCCGCACGTATTGCGCAGATGATCGGCACGGAAACGGTGGTGGAAAAGGGCGTAGAGCGCACCATCGAGGCGGGCGATATTCTCGTTCTGGTTCGAAAACGCCATGCTTTCGTCAATGCGCTGACCCGCGAGCTGAAGCAGCGCAAGAACATCCCAGTCGCCGGTGCCGACCGCCTGCGCCTGACCGACCACATCGCCATTCAGGATTTGCTGGCGCTTGGTCGTTTCGTGCTGTTGCCGGAAGACGATCTTTCGCTCTCGGCACTTCTGAAAAGCCCGCTGTTCAACCACTCGGAAGACGACATTTTCGAAGTCGCCGCAAAGCGCCCTCCCGATACCAGCGTCTGGCATCATGTGCAGACGATCTCCGCGCAGCCGGAAGGACGCCATTTCGCCGCTTCGGTCTCGCAGTTGCTACACTTCATCACGCTGTCGAAAACCCGCACGATCCATGATTTCTTCGCCGCCGTCTTGACCCTGCATGACGGCCGCGCCAAATTTCTGGGTCGGCTGGGCAATGAGGCCAGCGACGTTCTGGACGAATTCTTGTCCTTTGCGCTCGATCACGAAAAAACCGGCCTGCCTGGCCTGCAATCCTTTATCTCCGTGATGGAAACCGATGCGCCTGAGATCAAGCGCGAGCAGGACAAGGAACGCGGCGAAGTCCGCATCATGACCGTGCATGCCTCCAAGGGTCTGGAAGCGCCTGTTGTTTTTCTCGTGGATGGTGGCTCCAAGGCCTTTATTCACAGCCACTTGCCTAAGCTGCGTTTCATCGAAAGCCAGAATACCTCGCTACCAATTTGGCTGCCGGGCCAGGGCTTCGACAACACGCTGGTATCGAAAGACGAAGACCGCCTCAAGCTCTCTGCCGAACAGGAATATCGCCGGCTTCTCTACGTGGCGATGACGCGCGCTGCCGATCATCTGATCGTCTGCGGTTACCGCGGTCCTCGGGAAAACCCGGATTGCTGGCACGCGATGATTGCTCGCTCGCTCGCCGCAGATGAGAGCCGCAGCAGACGCCAGACATTTTCCGCCGGTGGCGAGGAATGGGACGGGTTGTTGTGGCACTCCACAAACCGTGACGCCAAAGCCATCATCAAAACCGAACCGCCACCGCCTATAGTGCGAGACGTTTTACCACCATCTTTGATGCAGCCCCTGCCGCCGCCACCGGCCCTGCCGCGTCCGCTCAGCCCATCCGGTGCCGGTACCATCATTGATGATGGCTCCGAAGATTTGCTGGTCACCTCCCCGCTGTTTGCCAAACAGGAAGTATCGTCAGGCCTTGCCCTGCAACGCGGTCGGCTTGTCCACCGCATGCTGCAGACCCTGCCGGACTATCCGCCGGATCAGCGCGAAGATGCCGCCCGCCGCTATGCGGAGCGTGCTGCCCGCTTCTGGCCGGATAAGGAGCGTGAAAAGCTAATCCGCTCAACACTTGCCGTGCTGTCGGAACCCGCGCTGCAACCCGCCTTTTCCGCCAATAGCCGTGCGGAAATCTCCATCATGGGTACGTTGCGGTTGGGCACAAGGGATTACGCCGTATCAGGCCGTATCGACAGGCTGGCGGTGGACGGTGAACGCGTCATTCTGGTGGATTACAAGACCAACCGCGTGCCGCCAACAAGCGACGGCGAAATCCCCCATGCCCACAAGGCGCAGTTAGCAATCTACAAAAGCATTCTGGCACCCCTCTATCCCGGCAAGAGCTTTACCTGCGCGCTGGTCTATACGGAAAACGCATCCTTCGTGACGCTCAGCGACGATGCTTTATCGGCTGCCCTTGCTGCAATCGAGACAAAGTGAGATACCGGACATTGAAATTGCCGGGCATCGGCATCACATTCTAATCAACCAAGAGACACCGAAAGGAGAGCCATCCATGGCTACCGTGAAAGTCGATACGTCCAACTTCCAGTCCGAAGTTCTTGATTCCGCCGAGCCCGTCGTTGTTGATTTCTGGGCTGAATGGTGCGGCCCGTGCAAGATGATTGCTCCGAGCCTCGAAGAAATTGCCACCGAACTGGCCGGCAAGGTCAAGGTCGTAAAGCTCAACATCGATGAGAACCCGGAACTGGCAGCTCAGTTCGGCGTTCGCTCGATCCCGACGCTTGCCATGTTCAAGGGCGGCGAAGTGGCAGACATCAAGGTCGGTGCAGCGCCCAAGACTGCGCTCTCGGCCTGGATTTCCAGCGCTGCTTGATTAAGCGCCAAAGATAAAGTGAGAAAAGCCCGGTCATTGCCGGGCTTTTTCTTTTGGCCCGTCATTTCAACAGCGACGTCATCCTCCGGCTTGTCCCACTACTGTCCGGTTTAAATCTGTAGACACGGCGCACGGTGTTGATTCTACTCGTATTCAAGCGTTTG
>NZ_JBETMF010000021.1:0-41930 GCF_040427045.1 Agrobacterium vacciniicorymbosi | reverse complement strand
GCACCAACCGACACAAAGACCAGATGGTAATGCAATGGGTGTGAGATTAAACCGGACAGCAGTGGGCTTGTCCCGAGCATCTAACGAACCCCAAGATCAAACGTGATCAGATCCTCGGGACAAGCCCGAGGATGACGTTGAATGCGTATAAAACCGCTCTCGGTCAGTTCCTCAACTTATAGCCGGTCTTGAACATCCAGCCTACCACGCCAAGGCACACGGCCAGAAACAGCGTGATCATCGCAAGGCTGAGGATCGGGTTCACGTCTGAGATTTCGTAGAAGCTCCAGCGGAAGCCGCTGATGAGATACAGCACCGGATTGAAGTGGCTGACCGTCTGCCAGAAGGGCGGCAGCATGTTGATGGAATAGAAGCTGCCGCCGAGGAAGGTCAGCGGTGGAACGACCAGCATCGGGATGAGGTTGAGCTGTTCAAAATTCGAAGCCCATATGCCGATAATGAAGCCGAAGAGGCTGAAGCTGATCGCCGTCAGCACGAAGAACAGGACCATCATGAAGGGATGAGCAATCGATATATCGACGAAGAAGGAGGCCGTGATGAGAATGATCGTGCCGATCATCAACCCCTTCGTCGCCGCCGCCCCGACATAGCCGATGACGATCTCGCTCATCGCCACGGGGGCCGATAGAATTTCGTAGATCGTGCCGGTGAATTTCGGGAAATAAATTCCAAATGAGCCGTTGCTGATGCATTGCGTCAGCAACGTCAGCATGATGAGGCCGGGTGTGATGAAGGCGCCATAAGATACGCCCTCCACCTGCTGAATGCGCGAACCGATGGCCGTGCCGAAGACGATGAAGTAAAGCGACGTCGAGATGACCGGTGACACGACGCTTTGCAGAAGTGTGCGGCGCGTGCGGGCCATTTCGAACAGGTAGATGGATTTGATAGCCTCGAAGTTCATTTTTGACCTCCCACCAGCGCCACGAAAATGTCTTCGAGAGAACTTTGCCGCGTTGAAATATCCTTGAAGTGAATGCCTGCAGCGGACAGCGCTGCCAGCACATCGGCGATCCGGCTCTGCTCGCCATTGCCTTCATATTCGTAAGTCAGGCAGCTGCCGTCTTCGGAAAGTGACAGCTGGAACTGTGAGAGACTGTCCGGCAAAGCCTTCACCGGCTCGGTCAACTCAAGCGAAAGCTGCTTGCGACCGAGCTTCTGCATCAGGGCCGTCTTGTCTTCCACCAATAGAAGCTCGCCGCCATTGATGACGCCAACGCGGTCGGCAATCTCTTCGGCTTCTTCGATATAGTGGGTGGTGAGAATGATGGTAACGCCGGTGGCGCGAAGCTCTTCCACAACCTGCCACATATCGCGACGCAGGGCGACATCGACGCCCGCCGTCGGCTCATCCAGAAACAGGATTTTCGGCTCGTGCGCCAGTGCCTTGGCAATCAGCACACGCCGCTTCATGCCGCCCGAGAGCTCACGCAGCATGTTGTCCTTCTTGCTGAAGAGCGACAGCGATTTCAAAATCCGCTCGACAAGCTCCGGGTTCTTCTTCTGGCCATGCAGCCCGCGGGAGAAGGACACCGTGTTCCAGACGGTTTCGAACTGGTCGGTCGTCAGTTCCTGCGGCACAAGGCCGATCAACTCGCGGGTCTTGCGAAATTCGCTGACCACATCATGCCCGCCGACCAGCACCCTGCCCTCGCCGGGATTGACCAGTCCACAGATGATGGAAATCAGCGTCGTCTTGCCCGCGCCGTTGGGCCCGAGAAGCGCGAGGATTTCGCCTTGATAAATGTCGAGTGTAATACCCTTGAGAGCCTGAAAGCCGTTCGCGTAGGACTTGGTCAGGTTCTGGATGGAGACGATTGGAGTTATGGGGGAGTTCATAAGAAATCTTTCAACACAATCCTGCTGAGAAGGATATAGGTTCAAGATTGCTTAAAAGCCATCCCCGTAAGAAGATCATTCCATATGCGGGATGGTTTTGAGTAGACCAATCTCAGCTACAATGGCGATAGCCGGATTTGCGGGTGCGCAGATCGAAATGGAAGTGGTTCCAGTGGTTTGGATCGCTTCCCGGTCCGAGAACAGTCGAGAAATATTTGCAGCTGTCGCTGCGCACGGCTTTCAAAAGACCCTTTTCGCGGAAGGCGAAGAAGCTCTTCTTGCGCACGTCGATTTCCTTGCCGTTCTTCAGCGTGATCGTGCCGATATCGATGGCGTTGCCGCGCGCATGTTCTGACCATGGATTGCTGGAACGCGAATTCATCTTGCGGCAGGAATAACCGCCCATCGGCGTGATCCGCTCAACGCCGGAGAGATAGCGGAAGCGCGAGGATGGCACGAGTTCGAACTTCACCCATTTGGCAAAGGCAAGCGTGACCTGGCAGTTGAGTTTGACGGCAGGCCGGATGGCAACACCGCTGGCAAGGCCTGAGAGTTCGAGAGGATAGTCGATGCCGCAGGTGGGACCATCGGCTATGCGCGCGACATCACGAAACGAAACGCCGAGCCTGCGCAGCTCGGAGCGGCAGGAAATTTCCGATTGCGGCATCATGCCCGGCGGGGAAGACATGCGGTTTTCCTGCATCGGGTTGTCAGGCATCAGCATCGCCACTTCCTGGACCGGCTGACGCTGGCGCTGGCCTTCACCGGGTGGCGGGACAAGGCGGGATTGACCGACAGGCTGCTGACGCTGTGCGGGTGCCGCCTGCATCCTGCTGCCCATCGGCTGGCTGGATGGGCTAGAGATATCCATGTCCTGCTCTTCCGCAAGGCCACGCACGGGGCCGGAAACGCCCAGCCCGTCATCCATATTGACGCCGCCCTCGCCTTCGGCCATTTCGCTGGACATCTGCGGAGTTGCGCCACCCAAACGCGCCTGCTGCGCATCCAGCGTGGAATATTGCTGGCCCGGAGCCGCCTGCAACAACGGATCGCGAGACGGCGTATGCTGCGGCATGGGCTGGGCAAGTGGCGCGTAATCGCTGGTGGGCTGGCTCTGAACGCCTGCCCCCGGAGGAACGCTGTAATTCTGCTGCTGAGAGGAGCGGATGGAGCTTACGCGTGTCGCGCCATCGACGTCAGCGGGAGGAACAAGGCTCTCCGCAGAACACGACACGATCACCGTGGACATCATCAACAACGTCACAAAACGACGCGGAAGGGAAACATACGCCATACCAGAACCTGTACCTTCAGCGGCCGCAACGCGCGGCAATTGAAGGAAATTCTAAACAAATTTGGTAAACGAAGTCTTTGCGCCTCAGCCGAGAAAGTCAGTGGCAAAGGCTTGGGTGCGCAAAAGCCAGACAACATCGGCGTTGTCCGGCTTATAAGCGCCTGAAGAATGGGTCGCTACATCACAGCTGGAATTTGAAGGTGATGACGTATTCCGTGGGGCGGCCACGGTCCCGCGTGCGGGACACTTCGAGTGTCACCTCTTCCATTTTATGTTCCAGCCTTTCGGTGATCTTGCCTCCAGTCGTATCTTCGCGATGGAAAGAGGTTGGACCGTAACCCAGCCCGAGCCTGCGGGTCTGCGCGTTCTCCATGTAGGTCTTGCCAATCGAACCGTAGAGATCGCCATTGCGAACGGTCGCATCGAAACCGCGTTGCGTCTGCTCCTGAAAGACGCTCGCTGAAAGCGATCTGTCCAGATCCCGCACGGTTGACCCAGCGCTGAACCGGGTAAACCGGCTTCCATCATGCTCGACGGAAACATTGTTCTTCATTTCAAAATCTGGATCACCGCTGGAATGATATCCATTCGCAATGCGGTTGTTGTAGTTAAAGATATAGCGCTCGCTGCGGGCATTGTACTGGAAGCCGTAGGTCGAATTGCCGTTGCGCATCTGCACGCCAAGGGCAGGCTCCGTTCCCAAAATCGGGGAGACATTGCTGGCAAAATTGAACAGCGGCGCGGTGACGCGATCAAACTGCGCATTGCTGAGTTCGAATGGCTTGCCGCTGCGATCAAAGCCGCCGACAGCCAGGCAGGGACGCTGGTCGATGACACTTTTCAGGGCAAAGACCGTGCAGCCATCCGACGTCATACCCGCGATTGCCGCATGCACCGAGTTGCGAAGCGTATAGCTGCCGCAGCAGGAATAGGGATCGGCGTCGAAGCTGGCCTCCCCTGTGTAACCGGTAAAGATAATGCCGCTCGCACCGCTGGACTTGCCGGCACCGGAAAAATGCGGGCCGCTCTTCAGCGGAAACAGTTTGAACTGGTCGTCTTGAGCCATGGCTTTGGAACCGGTCAGTTCCGATAGCGGTGATGCCATTCCCTGTCTCCTCATTCAGAAACGCAATCAAACAAAGAAAGACAAAACTAATGCGAGTGAAAATAGGGCGAAATTAAAGCCATGAGATGAAATTCAGCCAGACACTGCCGCCATTGCGCGGTCGCTCACAGAATACTCGCGCAAAACATGAGAATGCCACCTGGCTTCGAAGGCCGCGAAAGGAAGCGTTAATCATAGGGCCGTAACGTTATGGGACAGAGCTACGAATGAAGGGGCGACCCATGGCCAAGCCGAGCTTCCACTTTACCCATTATGATCTGAAAGAATTGCGCGCTGGCGCGATCATCGAGGTATCGTTGAATGCCATCAACAATGTGCGGCTGATGAATTCGGGCAATTACCAGCGCTTTACCGAAATGCTGGATTTCAAATATCTGGGTGGTGTCGCCAAGAAATCCCCTATTCGCGTGACGATCCCCGAGACATCGCACTGGCATCTGGTGGTAGATTGCGAAGGGCATGCGGCGCTAGCAGAATCATCCGTAAAAATGCTGCCGCCTCATACCGCCATGCTTGCCCGCAAGGCATCCTGAGCAGGCTCACAGGCTATTTCGCGTTTCGTTCGCGCCGAAGCTTCGCCCACCAATCCAGCCGTTTACGAATATCCCGCTCGAAGCCACGATCCGGCGGATCGTAAAAGGTCGTGCGACCCATCTTCTCCGGGAAATAATCCTGCCCTGAAAAGGCGTCCGGCTCATCGTGGTCGTAACGATAGCCATCGCCATAGGCTTCGCTCTTCATCAGCTTGGTCGGAGCGTTGAGAATATGTTTGGGCGGCAGCAGAGAACCGTTTTCCTTGGCCGCCCGCATCGCCGCTTTGAAAGCGGTATAGACAGCATTGGATTTGGGTGCCGTCGCCAGATAGACGCAGGCCTGCGCCAGTGCCAGTTCACCCTCCGGCGAGCCGAGATAATCGTAAGCATCCTTGGCCGCATTGCAGATGACCAGCGCCTGCGGGTCCGCAAGACCGATATCTTCCACCGCCATGCGCACCAGACGCCGCCCGAGATAGAGTGGGTCTTCCCCCGCATCCATCATGCGCGCCAGATAATAGAGCGCTGCGTCAGGGTCGGAGCCTCGCACGGATTTATGCAGCGCGGAGATGAGATTGTAGTGCCCGTCCTGCGCCTTGTCATAAACAGGGGCGCGACGCTGGACGATATGCGTCAGGCCTTCCGTATCGAAAATCTCATCCTTGCGAACAGCGCGCCAGACCTCTTCCGCCAGAGTCAGTACCGCACGTCCATCACCATCCGCCATGCGGATCAGCGAGGCGCGTGCGTCATCGGTCAGCGGCAGCGGCTTTTCCTCGACGCTTTCGGCGCGTTTCAGAAGCTCGGCAAGGCTGTCTTCGTCATGGGACTTGAACGTCAGCACCCGTGCTCGCGACAAAAGAGCGGCGTTGAGTTCGAAGGACGGATTTTCCGTCGTCGCACCAACGAGGATGATGGTGCCGTCTTCCATGACTGGTAGGAAACTGTCCTGCTGGGCGCGGTTGAAGCGGTGTATTTCGTCTACGAACAGCAAGGTCTGCCGTCCGTTCATGCGGCGAGTGCGCGCACCCTCGAAAACCTTCTTAAGATCGGCGACGCCGGAGAAGATGGCCGAGATCTGCTCGAAGGCCAGCCCGGCCTCGCCCGACAGCAGCCGGGCAACCGTGGTCTTGCCGGTGCCGGGCGGGCCCCAGAAAATCATCGAGCCCAAGGAGCCGCTTTCGATCATGCGGCGTAAAACGCCCTCTTCGCCCGTCAGATGCGACTGGCCGGTAACCTCGGCAAGCGTGGTCGGGCGCAGCCGGTCTGCCAAAGGCCGCCGGTTGGCGACCTCCGTTGGTATCTGTGGGGCGAAGAGATCGCCGCTCATCGCAGGAATTGCCGGATGCGCTGACCGTCACGAATGATTTCCAGACGCCAAAAGCCGGGATTGTCCTCCAGTGCCTTCTCGACACTAGCCGTGGACGTCATGTCCGCGCCGTTCAGCGACACGATGATGTCCTTAGGCTGGAAGCCGACGCGGGCGGCTGGCGAATTGCGCTTCACATCCATGATGACCACACCTGTCGTGCTGGTCGGCATGCGCAGCTCATCCGCAAGCTTGGGCGAGAGATTGGCGATCGTGGCTCCAGCGAAAGGATTGCGACCCTCCAGCAAGCGTTCGTCACGCGGTGCCGTTTCCGGCGCGGTATCGAGCGCGATTGTGACGGTCTTTTCCTTGCCCTTGTCGATCAGAGTGATCTTGGCCGATTTGCCGATGCCTGCTGTCGTTAGGCGATAGCCCAGGGCGTCGGGGTGCTCGACTTCGATGCCATTGACCGCCGTCACCACCTGCCCCGGCTCGATGCCGGCCTTTTCAGCCGGTCCATCCTTCACGACGCTGACGACCAACGCACCACGGGCACGCTTGAGGCCAAGCGCCTCGGCCACTTCAGACGTCACAGGATCGAAGGTTGCACCGACGTAAGGCCGCTGGAAGCTGGTATCGCCCTTTTCGGCAGCAGCGAGGAACACGCGCACCAGATTGGCCGGAATGGCAAAGCCGATGCCGTTTGAGCCACCGCCGCGCGAGAATATGGCCGTATTGATGCCGATCAGTTCACCCGCCATGTTCATCAACGCACCGCCGGAGTTGCCGGGGTTGATGGAGGCATCCGTCTGGATGAAGAAGCCGAAATCGCCCTGCGTGACCTGGTTACGCGCCAGCGCCGAGACGATACCGCTCGTCACCGTCTGCCCCACACCGAAGGGATTGCCTATGGCCAACACAAGATCGCCGACCTCTGTCTTATCCGAATCGCCAAGTGACAGAACGGGGAATTCTTCCTTGGCATCGATTTGCAACACGGCGAGATCGATGCGGTCATCCTTCAGCAGAACCTTGGATGAAAACTCGCGACCATCCGCCAGTGCCACCTTGATATCGTCGGCACCATCGATGACGTGATTGTTCGTCACCACGAGACCGCTGCCTGTAACGATGACGCCGGAACCGAGCGAGGACTGCTTTTCCGTGCGATTGGGCAATTGCTGCCCGAAGAACTGTTCGAAGAACGGGTCACCGGCAAAGGGCGAGCCACGCTTTTGCACCATGCGCTCTGCATAGACATTCACGACCGCACCAGCCGTGCGCTTGACCAGCGGCGCAAAAGAAAGCTGCATTTCCGCCGTGCTAGCGGGTACGGTTTTATTGTCCTGCGCCCGCACGGGTACAGGCATGACCAGCATCGTCGCCAGAAGGCCGGTGGTCAGATACTTCAACATGCTTGGCATGTGATTCCTCATCCTCATCAATATGATGGAGTTATAACGCCTCAGCCTATAAATCAAAGGGCGGCAAGATAATGACAGACTGTGCATCAAACACAGCAATGGAACAAATTGTGGTCATCAAGACTTTAGACGGCATATAAGGTCCGGTTCTGGAAAAGAGATCCAAATGCATTTGAAGAAACATATCCTCGCTGCTTTGATTGTTATCGCATCATACTCTCATGGCTCGCCTGTCGGTGCCGCCAGCTTCGATTGCACCAAGACGGATTTGAAAGCAGACGAAAAAACCATCTGCGAAAACCGCGCGCTGAACGATCAGGACGTGCGTATGGCAACGACCTTCGACATTCTCACGCAGCTGATGGCTATGGGCGCGCGCGACACGCTGCGAACGGAACAGAGCGAATGGCTAAAGACTCGCGAGGCCTGTGCAGCCGACACAGAATGCCTGACGAAATCCTATGACGAGCGTATGAAGAAGCTCAGCGAAGCCTTCCTCAACATCAACCGCCCACTTTAAACTGCCATGATGAGGTCTGCCATCAGCCCATGCAACTGGTCACGATAACCGGTCCGGGCAGATGGTGCGTCTTCACGCGATGTCATCACGACCGAGAGCTTTTTCGAAGGCACGATATAGAGCATCTGTCCGCCGTAGCCCCACGCATAATAGACCATCTCACCCGCCATTTCCTTGATGAACCAGCAATAACCGTACCCATCACCATTGAAAACGGAGTTGGTGCGTTGCACCCAGGACTGGTCGATCCACTCCTGTGAGACCAGCCGCTTTCCATCAACTGTCACGCCACCACGCCGGTACAGTTCACCGAAAGCCAGCAACGACCGCGCCGTCATCGCCATCTGGTTTCCACCGAGATAGATGCCCTGCGGATCACGCTCCCAAGAACCAATGGAAAAACCATCCAGCGGCGAGAACCAGTCACGCGCCAAGGCCAGCGTCGATTTGCCGGACGCCTTGGTGACAATGGCAGACAGGAGATGCGTGGACCCGGTTGAATACAGCATCACGCCACCCGGCTCTCCGGCAAAACCAGACCCCAGCGCCATGCGCACCCAATTGCGACTGGAAACCCAGCGACCGTAATTCGGCCCCGACATACGCTCCAGCCCGGACTGCATGGACAGAAGATTACCGATGGTCACCCGCTCTAGCCGCGGATCGGCTTTGGCGGGAAAATCGGGTCGCAGCACGGAGGATATAGGCTGATCAACGCCCTCCAATATCTTGCGGTCAATCGCAATGCCAACAAGCGCCGAGACGATGGATTTGGAGGCCGACTTGATGTTGGTCGAGCCATTCAAAGACGCGCCGTGATAGGCGCGGCTGGCCACTTCCTTGCCATCGACGCTCACGATAACCGTCTTCAAGCTATCCAGAGCATCAGCATTTTCGAGGAGTTTCTGCACTCCGTCCCGCGTTTGCGCGCGAAGGCTGGAGGCAAAGGGAAGCGTGGCGATGAGGGCAAGTGCGGTGCGGCGTTTCATGATGACTACGTAGTGCCTTTCGCGTAAGGCAGTAGACCCCTCACCGCTTTGTGACTTCACCCATTGGTGACAAGGCGCACTCAAACAAGGACTTCCACCAATCTGCTGAATCAGTTTGGCAACGCGTTGAATCATTTTGTGAGGTGCTCACTCCTCGTAAATCATCTTCTTCGTCATGCCCCCATCCAGCACAAGCACCTGCCCGGTCATGAAGCCTGCACTGGCGAGATAGACCACTGCATCCGCAATGTCTTTAGGGCGACCAACGCGACCAACGGGATGCTGCTTCTGATCTTTTTCCCGCAGGTCGGTATCATCAGTTATCCAACCCGGCGCGATCGCATTGACGCGGATTTTCGGCCCGAGACTGACGGCCAGCGCATGCGTAAGCGCAACCAGCCCGCCTTTGGAAGCCGCATAGGCTTCCGTTTCCGGCTCCGACATGAAAGCACGAGTGGACGCCATGTTGACGATACTGGCACCCTCACCCATCAACGGCACCGCAGAGCGCGTCATCAAAAACGCCCCGGTCAGATGGCTATCCGTCACCTTACGCCAATCAGCCAGCGATAATTCATGGATAGGCCCATTGTTCGGCCCGGCAATACCTGCATTGTTGACGAGAAGCTCCAGCCCGGTCCAGCCAAGCTGTTTGAACGCCTCCGCAACCGACGCCTCATCACCGACATCGCAATGAATGTTCTGCGCCTTCGTCTTGCTTTCCTTGATATCGAAGGATGCAACAGTCCAGCCATCTTCGAGAAGAGTCTCGATAATGCCCGTACCGATCAAACCAGCCCCACCGGTGACAATTGCGCGTTTCATGAATTTCCGATCCTCATTTTGCACCCTTCAGCCAACGTGCCTGATGAAAACCAGTTCCGGTACAAAAATTCGCAATTATCAGAAATCGCCCCATAGAACATTCTACGATCCATGAGATCAGCAGACAGACCAGTGCCCAGATTAATGTCGCCCCGCCTCACGCTGCGGCCATTCAACATAATGGACGCACCGGCGCTGGCCCGCATCACAAACGATCCACTGGTCCTGCGCAATCTACTGCGAACGTCATATCCTTTTACTTTGGGCGATGCCCGCAAAAGAGTACTGCGCATTCGGAAAAACAATCTACAGGTGTGGGCCATCGATAACGGCCAACTGATCGGCCTCATCGGCCTTGCCGGCGAATTCGGTCTTTGGCTTGGTCGCACCGCGTGGGGAAAAGGATACGGCGAAGAAGCCGCGCGGTTGGTCATCGACCACGCCTTTAAACAGATGAGAATGACGACGCTTCACGCCAATCCCATCAGCGATAATAAGGCATCCTGCCATCTGATGGAAAAGCTGAGCTTCAAGAATGTGGGAAGGGCTCAATCGTACTGCATGCAGCGGAAGAAGATCGTTTCGCTGAGGCGGTACGAGTTAAAAATCATTCGGTTGAAGAGTGAAAACCCGTCCACCACCGTCGTCCTCGGGCTTGACCCGAGGATCTAACGAGCCCCTACATCGAACGTGGTCAGATCCTCGGGACAAGCCCGAGGATGACGGAGAGCGTTGAGGTTTACTCCGGCAAAATACGAACAGCGCCCTTATCTGCACTAGACGCAAACGCCGCATAGGCCTTCAACGCCGTCGTCACATTGCGCTTGCGGTGTTCGGCTGGCTTCCAGCCAAGCTGATCCTGCTCGGCGCGGCGCACCGCGAGTTCCGCATCCGAAACCTTGAGGTTGATCGTGCGGTTGGGGATATCGATTTCGATGGCATCGCCCTGGCGTACAAGACCGATAGCACCACCCTGAGCTGCTTCCGGGGAAGCGTGGCCGATGGAGAGGCCTGATGTGCCGCCGGAGAAGCGACCATCGGTGATGAGCGCACAGGCTTTGCCGAGACCCTTGGACTTCAGGTAGCTGGTTGGGTAAAGCATTTCCTGCATGCCCGGACCGCCCTTGGGGCCTTCGTATCTGATAACGACGACGTCGCCTTCCTTCACTTCGTTGGACAGAATGCCCTTCACGGCAGCGTCCTGGCTTTCATACACCACAGCCGTGCCGTTAAATTTCAGGATGGATTCATCCACGCCTGCTGTCTTCACGATGCAGCCGTCCAGCGCGATGTTGCCGTAAAGCACGGCCAAGCCGCCATCCTTCGAGAAGGGCTTTTCGACCGAGCGGATAACGCCGTTTTCGCTGTCGGTGTCCAGCTCATCCCAGCGCGAGGACTGGCTAAAGGCAACCTGTGTCGGCACGCCGCCAGGTGCTGCCTTGAAGAACTGGCGCACGTTTTCGCTGTTGGTGCGGGTGATATCCCAACGGTTGATGGCATCGCCCAGCGTCGCTTCGTGAACGGTGTAGCAATCCGTGTTGAGCAGACCGCCGCGTTCCAGCTCGCCCAGAATACGCATGATACCGCCTGCGCGGTGAACGTCTTCCATATGCACGTCCTGCTTGGCGGGCGCGACCTTGGACAGGCACGGCACGCGGCGAGACATGCGGTCGATGTCTTCCATGGTGAAATCGACGCCGCCTTCATGGGCCGCGGCCAGAATATGCAGCACGGTGTTGGTGGAGCCGCCCATGGCGATATCCAGCGCAATCGCGTTTTCGAAGGCAGCCTTTGTTGCAATCGAGCGCGGCAGAACGGTGTAATCATCCTGCTCGTAATGGCGGCGGGCCAGATCAACGATCAGATGACCGGCCTCAACGAACAGACGCTTGCGATCCGAGTGGGTGGCGAGTGTCGAGCCGTTACCGGGCAAAGCAAGGCCCAGCGCTTCCGTCAGACAGTTCATCGAGTTGGCGGTAAACATGCCAGAGCATGAGCCGCATGTCGGACATGCCGCACGCTCGATGGTATCGACTTCCTCATCGGTCATCTTGTCGTCGGCAGCAGCAACCATGGCATCGACGAGATCGAGGGCTACGGTCTTGCCATGCAACACGGCCTTGCCCGCTTCCATCGGTCCACCGGACACGAAGACGACGGGAATGTTCAGGCGCATGGCCGCGTTCAACATGCCGGGCGTGATCTTGTCGCAGTTGGAAATGCAGACCATCGCATCGGCGCAATGCGCGTTGACCATATACTCTACCGAGTCAGCGATGATTTCGCGCGATGGCAGCGAATAAAGCATGCCATCATGCCCCATGGCGATGCCGTCATCCACGGCAATGGTGTTGAATTCCTTGGCAACACCGCCTGCCGCTTCGATTTCGCGCGCTACAAGCTGGCCAAGGTCTTTCAGGTGCACGTGGCCCGGCACGAACTGCGTGAACGAGTTGACGACAGCAATGATAGGCTTGCCGAAATCGCCGTCCTTCATGCCGGTCGCGCGCCAAAGGCCACGGGCACCGGCCATGTTGCGGCCATGGGTTGTCGTTCTGGAGCGATAAACTGGCATGTGCTTATTCCTCGATTTGTCTGCCGCGAAGGCTTTCTCCCGCAAAGCCATCTGCCCTGCCCTTCGCTTTTGCAAGGGTTCTACTCCAAAGCCGAGTGCCTGTCACTGTCACCTTGCGGCGAAACAGTACGGTTCGGTACGGTACGCATCACTCCGCCTTGGACGTGACGGTTTACTCTGCGGCATCCCGCATGGTGTCGTTATGGTCAGGTCCAAAATCCGAGAGGAAATTCTTGTGGTTTGGACATTGAGACAGTCGCTGCTGAAATTCGTCCACCAGCCATTTCGCGGCCGGGCCGCAAGGCGTGTCGGCCTTGCGCAACGCATAGAGCGGATATTCGCCGCCTTCGTAAGCGTCCAGATCCAGCGCTTTCAGCACGCCATTGATGATATCATTGCGCACCACGGATGCCGGAAGCCCGCCCCAGCCAAGCCCGCCCTTGATGAGCTGATACTTGGTGGCAATGTCGCTAACGCGCCATTTCTTATAGGACAGGACGTTGAAATCCTTGCCTTTGGTCAGGCCCGATGCATCTGTCACGACCAGTTGCACCTCTTCGCGCACATCGGCCAGCGTCAACGGTCGGTTGAGCCGCACCAGCGGGTGATCGGACGCCGCAACCGGCACCATGAAGGAATGTCCAACCTTGTCGATAACCAGCCCGTCATCCTGATGGAACATGGCGCCACCAATGCCGATTCCAGCCTTGCGGCTCTGTACCATTTCCATGACCATGCCTAGTTCGCCGACATTGAGGTTGAGCGTGACGGTTGGAAACTGCACGCGAAAATCCCGTAGAACCTCGACCATGGCTTCCGCAGGCACCATGGTGCTGATGGCAAGCGAAACCTCCGCCTCCAGCCCCTGCTTCAAACCCTTGGCGCGGGCGCGCAATTCCTGCAGACCGGCCACGATACGGCGCGCATGCTCCAGCATGGCAGCGCCCTCTTCGGTCAGTTTCGGCTGTCGCACGCCGTTTCTTTCGAACAACGTCACTTCCAGCTGCGATTCCAGATTGGCGATGGTATAGCTGACCACCGATTGCGCCCGGTTCAGCGCGCGTGAGGCGGCGGAAAAGCTACCGGTTTCGGCAACGGCCAAAAACACCTGTAACTGGTCCAGTGTGGGGTTCGCTTCCATGGTCCATCCAATTCATCGATAGGTTACTTCCATATTATCACAGTTTTCTCGATGAGAACATTCACCGATATAGGGTACAACGATTGGGTTCTCCCTGCCCTGTCCGACCTTCAAATTGAAACAAGGATATTTCAAATGTCGAAGATTCTCCTCCTTACATCCAGCCCACGCGCTGAAGAATCGCTGTCCAACAAGTTCGCAGGAGACCTCGCAGCGAAGCTTCAGGCACAGACAAACGGCTCCATCACCCATCTCGACCTCGGCCAGAACCCAATCCCGCATCTGGACCAAGTCACGACATCCGCCATCCGCAAGTCCGCCGACCAGCGTGATGCGCAGGAAGCCGCTGCTGCAGAATATTCCGACAAGCGCGTTGCAGAACTGCTGGAAGCCGACACGATCATCATCGGCACCGGCCTCATCAACTTCGCTATCTATTCCGGCCTGAAGTCCTGGATCGATAACGTTGCCCGCGCTGGCCTGACCTTCAAGTACACCGAGTCCGGCCCAATCGGCCTTGCAACCGGCAAGAAGGTTTACATCGTTCTGTCTTCGGCTGGCGTTTACTCCGAAGGTCCGGCAGCGGCCATGGACCACGCCATTCCTTACCTCAAGACCGTTCTCGGCTTCCTTGGCCTGACAGATATTGAAGTCATCCGCATCGAAGGCCTGGCATTCGGTCCAGAAGCTGCCGAAAAGGCAATCGCTTCTGCAACCGCCAAGGTTGAAGAACTGGCCAAGGCTGCCTAATAAAAAAGCGGCGTTTTGCGACGCCGCTTTCAATCCTTTTTGTAACGGCTGCGAGCCTCTCGCGGCCGTTATTTTTTGTCGGCGAAGAGCGACGGACCATTCTGGTCGATAATCAGCTGCGCCTTGCGCACGGTGCATTCCACGGCATCGTCAAGACTGGTGAAGACATCGGCGCGCACGAATTCATGTGCCAGCGTTTCTTCTCCCACCTTCTTTTCAATCCGGCCCGCAAGACGATACTGCCCACCTTCCTTCAACGGTGTCGCGTAGATCAGGCAATCCTTGTAAGGATGCGCCTCCGCGCTTTCCGTCTTTGTCGGCGCAGCATCCGACTGGCCTGAACCGAAGGCGGAAAAGAGTTTCGAGAAGAACGAAGCCATGGTGTTACCCTTCCATTTGTCTTTTCGCAGGGCGATGCAAACGCCGCCCTGCCCGGTAATCGTGCAAGTCAGATGATCAGGTTTGCGAGGATTTCATTTTCGGTGATATCCTCATAACCAAGACCCGCCGCCTCGATACGCTGGAACAAACCCGTGAAATTCTCCCGATCATTGGTTTCGATGCCAATCAGGATCGAACCGAAATTGCGAGCGGATTTCTTCAGATATTCAAAACGCGCTACGTCGTCATCGGGTCCCAGCAGATCAAGGAAATCACGCAAGGCACCCGGGCGCTGCGGCAGGCGCAGAATGAAGTATTTCTTCACTCCCGTGTAGCGCATGGCGCGTTCCTTGACATCAGGCAGACGCTCGAAATCAAAATTGCCGCCAGAGACGACGCAGATGACACGCTTGCCTTCCAGCTTCTCACGGCCAAGCTTTTCCAGTGCGGCAATCGAAAGCGCACCCGCAGGTTCCAGCACAACGCCTTCAAGGTTGAGCATTTCGATGATCGTCACGCAGATGGCGTTTTCTGCAATCAGCTCGACCTGTTCTGGCGGGAAATGCTGCAACGCTTCAAAATTCAGATCGCCAATGCGCGCGACGGCGGCACCATCTACAAAATTATCGACATTGGTCAGCGTGACCGGCTTGCCTGCCTCAAGGCTTTTCTTGAGGCTTGGTGCACCGACAGGCTCACAGAAAATGAAACTCTCGTTGGCAACTTTTCCGGCAAGAAACCCTGTCAGGCCAGCAGAAAGCCCGCCACCGCCAACCGGCATGATGACCAGATCGGGCGCATTGTGGTCGGGCAATTGATCGACGATTTCAGCTGCGACAGTCGCCTGCCCTTCGATAATGTCCTTGTGGTCGAATGGCGAGACCATATAGCCGTCAGTCTCTTCCACATGCTTGCGGGCGGCCGCATAGCATTGGTCGAAGATATCGCCCACCAGCCTGATCTTGATGAACTCGCCACCAAAAATGCGCGTCTTGTCGATCTTCTGCTGTGGCGTCGTCACCGGCATGAACACCACGCCATGAACGCCAAAATGGCGGCATGCGAAGGCAAAGCCCTGCGCGTGATTACCCGCAGATGCGCACACGAAAACCTTACCCTTGCCCGATTGGGCCACGGCCTTGCGCAGAAAATTAAACGCGCCTCTAATCTTGTAGGAACGAACAGGCGTGAGGTCTTCACGCTTCAGCCAAATCTCGGCTCCATAGCGACGGCTAAGATGTTCATTCAACTGCAACGGCGTTTCGGGAAACAGTTCCCGAACTTCCCGCCGTGCGGCTTCTACAAGCAATTTATCCACGATTTTCAATCCATTGAATTTCACGATGGCACCCGCTATGCCATAGGAAAAGGCCTGACACAAAGACTCTTTGCGCAACTTCGGTACGCCCTGGAGTCTTTCCAGGTTGGATAAGACTAATCTGCCCGCGCGGACTGCTTCTATCCAGCCTGGAAAGACTCTAACCAATCAAGGTTCCATTTATTGAACAGCAACCTTCTGCGCGCAGTGCTCTATATCGCGTCGATATTCGGGCTCTATATGGCCACGGCGATGTTCATTCCCGCCATGGCCGATCTTTATTACGGCAATAATGACTGGGCGGTGTTTGCGATATCCGGCTTCATGTGCGGCGGGCTGTCATTGGCCTGTGCCTTCGCCACCCGCGCGCCGATGCCAACCTTCAACAAACGCTTCGGCTTTCTGCTGGTCAACGTTCTCTGGCTGGTGTTTTCGCTGATCGGCGCGGTGCCGCTCTATCTCTCAGAACTCAATCTGAGTTTCGGACAGGCCATGTTCGAATCCGTTTCCGCCATCACCACGACAGGCTCCACCGCCATATCGGGACTGGACAAGGCACCGCAGGGCATTCTCATCTGGCGCTCGCTGCTGTGCTGGCTGGGTGGTATCGGTATCGTGGCGCTCGGCCTCTTCATCCTGCCGCTACTGCGCGTCGGCGGCATGACCTTCTTCCGCATGGAATCCTCAGATACCGCCAATGACCGCCCCTTTGCGCGGCTGGCCAGTTTCACCAAGGCCTTCATCGGCATCTATGTGGTCATGACGCTGGCCTGTACCATCGCCTTCGATTTTGCAGGCATGACGCATTTCGATGCGCTGAACCACGCCATGTCCGCCGTCGCCACCGGCGGCTTCTCCACCCATGACGCATCCTTTGCCTTCTTCGGGGATAATGTCGCACTGCTATGGATCGCCACCTTCTTCCTCATCCTCGGAAGCCTGCCCTTTTCGGTGATGATCCTGCTCGCCGTGCGCGGGCGCATGGATATTCTCTACGATCCGCAAATCCGGGTCTTCATCGGCTATCTCTGCGCGATTTCACTTGCCGTCGGCATCTATCACCACATTACGAATGGCGTGCCGCTCGACATCGCGCTCAGCCATTCCTTCTTCAATATGACGTCGATTCTATCGACGGGCGGCTTCGCCAGCGATGACTATACGCTCTGGGGACCATTCGTCGTGGTCGTCGCCTTCTTCGCCACCTTCATGGGCGGCTGTTCCGGCTCCACTGCGGGCGGCATCAAGGCCTACCGCTTCGTCATCGTCTATAATGTCGTGAAAACCGGGCTGAAGAAGCTGCTCTATCCCGATGCCGTCTATACCGTGCGTTACGGCACCCAAGTCGTGGATGTCGAAACCATCCGCAACGTCTTCCTGTTTTTGAGCTGCTTCCTCGCCCTCTGGATCGGCGGCAGCCTCGCCATGAGCGCCATGGGCTACGACTTCCTCACCGCAACCTCAGCCGTTGCCACCTCGCTCGCCAATGTCGGCCCCGGCATAGGCCCCATCATCGGCCCCGCCGGCAACTTCTCCACCATCAGCGACCCGGCACTCTATTTGCTATCGCTGATGATGCTGCTGGGCCGTCTGGAGATATTGACGGTGCTGGTGTTGTTGATGCCTCTGTTTTGGAAGGGGTGAGTTTCTGGTGCGGACGGCGGGACTTGAACCCGCAAGACCAGGGGCCGGCAGATTTTAAGTCTGCTGCGTATACCGATTCCGCCACGTCCGCTTGCGGTTTTTATCTACACAGCGCAGGCGGCAATGGTCAACGGGGCGTGAGGGTGTGGAGGTGATTTAACCACACCAGGATTGATTTCGCGCACCAGCCGGCCGGGCCAGTCCTTCGCGCACCAGTTGGTCTGCAAAGGAGACGCCGGACCTCGATAGGGTGGATGCGCCACCGGCAGAAGCAACCTGAAAGCCGCCGGAGTTCAGCATATCGCGAAGGCGGACCTTAGCGGTGAAGCCTCTCTGGCGTTCCTCAAGGCAGCGGGCCTGGTCGGTCTGTGGCACGTCGATGCCAGCCAGTTTCATCTTCACGCCCTTGAGCCAGAAGGTGTTGCCGTCAGCCACGCAATTATTGAGGCCGGAGCGGCCACAAAAGGCAAAGGTGCCGGGCTTTTCGTTGAGGGAGACATTCTGGACCTGCGGACGTGGCGAAGGCAGCGTGGCAGCGGTCATCTGTGTCGATGCGGCACCGGAAGGCATGGCGATGGCACGTGGCGGTACCGGCGCACCGCTGGCGGGAAGCGCTACCGTTTGCGTGCCAGTTGGCCTTGCCTTTTCCGACGCAACATCGCGCGTGGCTGACTTGGACTGTGGCGCGACGGTTTTGGAAACGGAGGCGACAGTGCCTTTCAACTGCGGCAACAGGCTGTCGCGATGCTCATAGACCTGAATGCCGCCGACGGCGACGCCGAACAGCAACAGCCAGGACCACAGACCCGAGCCACCAGACTTTGCGGAAGAACGGCGGCGGCTTGTCGGTTTTCTCTTGCTCACGATGAAACTCCTTGTCCGCGCACATTATCGGTCCAAGGAGTTTCCGAAAGGTTGGCATTTGAGATAAATGCCGCTCAAAAAGTGGGTTTATCCACAAACGAATAAACCGACATAAAAGCCGGAGGTCGGTTGCGGCGGAAAAACTCTATGCAGCCCAAAGCCTCAAGCTGCCCGCGATGGGCGCAGGACTAAGGAAGAATGATTAGCGCACCTGATCCAGCAGGCGTTTGCATTCCAGAAGGTCGAACAGCGCCTCTTGCAGCAGGGCGCGGTCGTCCTTGCTGATGCTGGATTTACCGATGGAAATCTCGGGCGTGTCATCCTGAGCACCGCCGAAGCCGAAGAAACGGCCACTGGGCTTGGCTTTGGGGCGGCCGACGACTTCGTCTTCTTCCGCATTGGCAACGCGTGGCTCGACGGTTTCGCCGCTGGCAGCCATGATGGCTTCCATCGTCGCCATGTCGCCCGAGGCTATCGCTGAAACGAAGCGGTTGCCATTGGTCTTGAGGAGCTTTTGAACACCCTTGATCGTATAGCCGTGGTCATAGAGAAGGTGGCGAATGCCCTTCAAGAGATCAACGTCGTCAGGGCGATAATAGCGGCGCCCCCCACCTCGCTTCATCGGTTTTATCTGCGGAAAGCGCGTTTCCCAGAAACGAAGAACGTGCTGGGGCAGGTCCAGATCATCGGCCACTTCACTGATCGTTCGAAAGGCGTCGGGGCTTTTATCCACGTTCAACTCCCATCCAGACCAGAGGCCGGATTCCAAAACACGAAACAAGGTACGATGCGAATCGCCCTTATTTCAACGGCTTGTCAGTTGAAATTCAACTATGTTCACAAGAGATAAGGAAGCGCTGCGTGCAGAAATCGAAGTGACCGCACGAAAATAAACGCATCAGGAGCCGGACTTCTGGCTCTTCTGCTTTGCCTTGCGGGCCGAGTGCGCCTTGAGAATGCGCTGCTTCAAAACGTTGGAGGCCTTGAAGGTCATGACGCGACGGGGAGAAATCGGGACTTCTTCACCGGTCTTCGGGTTGCGACCGATACGTTCGTTCTTTTCACGGATCTGGAAGGTGGCAAAGGAAGAAAGCTTGACCACCTCTCCGCGAGTGATCGCGTTGCAAATCTCGTCGATGACGGTTTCAACCAGTTCGGCAGATTCGGTTCGGGACAACCCCACTTTTCGAAACACAGACTCGGCTAGATCCGCACGTGTCACTGTTTTCCCGGCCATATTTCCCCGCACCGCTCTCTTTTGTCTCGTTGAAGCCGCTCAAGATTATTGCCCTTGATGCGACCGGTCAAGCAAAGTTTCTAGAATCGTTTAGGGATTTCCAGCAATGGTGGCAATGGCTTACACCGCTTCGTAAAGCGAATTTTACCAGCGCAGCAGAACCGCACCCCATGTGAAACCGCCACCCATGGCTTCCAGCATCACCAGATCGCCCTTTTTGATGCGTCCGTCAGACGCAGCAGCAGCCAGCGCAAGCGGAATGGAGGCGGCAGAGGTGTTGCCGTGCTGATCAACCGTGATGACGACTTTTTCGGTTGGAATGCCGAGTTTCTTGGCTGAACCATCGATAATGCGGCGGTTTGCCTGGTGCGGCACCAGCCAGTCCAGATCGTCCGCGGTCGTGCCGGTTGCCTCAAAGGCAGCCTCGATCACGTCCGTTATCATGCCGACTGCGTGCTTGAAAACCTCACGGCCTTCCATGCGCAGATGGCCGACAGTGCCTGTCGTGGACGGGCCACCATCGACGTAAAGCTTATCCTTGTGCGAACCGTCGGAGCGAAGATTGGAGGTCAGAATACCGCGATCGGAGGTTTTGCCTTCGCCTTCACCGGCTTCCAGCACCACGGCACCTGCGCCGTCACCAAAGAGAACGCATGTCGTGCGGTCGTTCCAGTCGAGAATGCGGGAGAATGTTTCCGCGCCAATGACCAGCACGCGCTTGGCCATGCCGCCGCGAATGTAAAGGTCCGCCGTTGCCATGGCGTAGACAAAACCAGAGCAGACTGCCTGTACGTCAAACGCAAAACCGCCGGTAATGCCAAGACGGTTCTGGATGTTGACCGCCGTTGCCGGGAAGGTGTTGTCGGGTGTAGACGTCGCCACGATGATGAGGTCGATCTCTTCAGGCTTGATGCCCGCATTTTCCAGCGCGGCACGCGCAGCAAGTTCGCCGAGCGATGAGGTGGTTTCCCCCTCGCCTGCGATGTAACGCTGCTTGATGCCGGTGCGCTGAACGATCCACTCGTCCGAGGTCTCGACGATCGCTTCAATGTCCTGGTTCGTCATGACGCGCTTTGGCAGCGCTGCACCGAAACCCCGTATGATTGAGCGGATCATCTCTTATTCCTCATCAGCCACAAGCGCTTCAGGTTCCGGAGGCGGAAGCCGTCTTGCGTGGTAGGCCTTCAAATCGTTTTCTATTTTTGCTGTCAGGCCGTTATGGGCCATATCATAGCCCACATCGACGGCGGACGCGAAACCAAGCGCATCCGTGCTGCCATGGCTTTTGATGACAATGCCGTTCAGACCGAGAAACACGCCGCCATTGACCTTGCGCGGGTCCATCTTCTCGCGCAGCACATCGAATGCGCTCTTGGCGAGGAGATAACCGATCTTGGCGATGAAACTGCGCGAAATCGCCTCGCGCAACAGCGTGGTGATCTGCTTTGCCGTGCCTTCTGCCGCCTTCAGCGCGATATTGCCGGTGAAGCCTTCGGTCACCACGACATCTACGGTGCCCTTGCCGATATCGTCGCCTTCCACGAAGCCGCGATAATCGATGGTGGCAAGATCGGCTTCGCGAATGAGGCGGCCTGCCTCGCGAACCTCTTCCTGGCCCTTCACTTCTTCAACGCCGACATTAAGGAGACCAACCGTTGGACGGTCGATATCAAACAGCGCGCGCGCCATGGCGCTGCCCATGATGGCAAAATCAAGCAACTGCTGCGAGTCGGCACCGATGGTGGCGCCGATGTCGAGAACGATGCTTTCGCCTCTCAGCGTTGGCCATATGCCTGCAATCGCCGGGCGTTCAACCCGCGCCATGGTGCGCAGGCAGAATTTCGCCATCGCCATCAAGGCACCGGTGTTGCCAGCGGAGACGGCAACATCGGCCTCGCCAAGCTTTACCGCTTCGATGGAGCGCCACATGCTGGAGACGTAACGGCCACGGCGCAACGCCTGGCTCGGCTTTTCGTCCATGGCAACGGAGACTTCGCAATCGAAAAACTGCGAATTGTCGCGAAGTTTGGGATACTGCGCCAGAATAGGTTCGCATCTGCTCTTCTGCCCATACAGCAGAAAGGTCACATCGTTATGCCGATCCAGTGCCTTGGCAGCGCCGGGTATGGCAACATCAGGGCCAAAATCTCCGCCCATGACGTCAATTGCTATTCTGATCACTCGTCCCTGATCCTTCTTACCGCCGTGCGGTGGAATTTTGCGCGAAAATACCGTTTCCACGCTCGCTTACAACTGAATTGTTGGGCTTGACCCACCGCATTCAGTCTTTTTTCCAGTCTTTTAACACCGCAAAAGGCGATGGTTTTTTGTCGGCATCCGCCTTTTCATTACCAAATTCGGCAAAATCCACGTCCGCCTTGCGGGGATAGGGATCAATAGCTAGTGCCGCGAATTCCGCCACCACGACACCGACGTCGATGGTGTCACCGCTGAATTGATCGGGAATATCCGGGCCATCCGGATCAAGAACAATCTCGCCCTGCTCATTGGGCATCAGACGCGCCAGCTTTGAACCTTCAGGCACGAAAATCTGCTCGATCTTTTCATCGATCACGCTTGGGACCGGTTCCAGCGTCACGACGCAGGCCTGCGTCAGAGCGGCACGCACATCACCTGTAATCTTCAATCCATCCTTCTTCCAGCGGGTGACCTGCAATTCGCTTTTCAGGTACTCCACGGACAATACATCCCACAGTTTCGCCAACGCCTTCAACTCGTCCGCGTTTGCCGAAAGACCAATCCTCACCGGATTGGCAGAAATATGACCTACCTTCACAGGGTAGGAAAAAGGTACGTCGTCATTGGCCGCGTTGTGCGAGTTCATTAAAACCTCTTAAAATCCGGGGCCGGCATCGTAACGTGTCCCGTCACGACCAACTCTTCCGATTGCGCCGACAATGCATCGGCGGCCGCCACCATCCAGTTGGCAAGGCCGCGCATATCCGCAGCGGTTGCTTCTGACTGGGGATATATATTGCGTGCAAGGGCTGCCGCAAGAGCCTCGACATCGTCGCCATCAAGTGCTGCGGCATAGGACTCCAGCCGTCCATAGAACATGCCCGCGAATTTCTTCATGCGCTTGGGCACGCCCTGGTCGCCAATTCCCAGTTCCCGCATGGAATGGTCGAGATCCTGAAAAAAAGCATCGACGATCTCCTGCGCAATCTCCTGCCCGCTGGTGGAGGATGACTTTGTGCGCCGGAAATAAAGAATCATGACGATGGACAGAAGCTCGAAGCGGCCCATCACCGTATCCGGTACATTGAGATACAGGTAGAAACCCGGCTGGCGCCCAGCCGTCGTCAGGGCAGCGTATTGCCTGTCAACGATGGCGCGATTGCCGTTTTTCTTTTTGAAAAGACCGAAGACCATCGAAATTTCCGAATATTGATCGACGAAATCGCGTCTCGCCCATTGCCCTTGTTGCATGATTGCCAAAGCTGGTTTACCGAAGCATCCAAGAATTGCAATGCCGTTGAGGTCACGTTCATCGTTGGGCTGCAACAGTCGAAGAGAAGCGCCGGAGGAGGCATTATTTTCGCAAACCCATTGCAATCCGTTGTGAAGCGGGGATTTTCTGTCCCCGGATTGACATAATCGTGTGTACAGAAGCGGTACACACGTAAGCATACCGGAAGGTGCCATTCATGATCGCAGTCGGGGAAACGCAGGTGAGCAAGCAGAAATCCGGAAAGCAGACCACGTTTTTCAGCAAGACTGCCGTGGCAATCGTCATCGCATCCAGCCTGCTGACGGCCTGCTCCAGCACCACCGATGTTTTCCACAATGGTTACGTGGCTGACGAACAGTCGCTGCAGCTTATTCCTGTCGGCTCCAGCCGTGAACAGGTTCTGCTGACCATGGGCACACCCTCCACCACCGCGACCTTCGGCAACGAGGTGTTCTACTACATCTCCCAGAAGCGCGTGCGCAAAGCCGCCTTCATGAAGCCGCAGCTGGTCGAGCAGAACATTCTGGCCATCTATTTCGACAAGAACGGCGTCGTTTCGCAAAAG
Organism: Agrobacterium vacciniicorymbosi; assembly: GCF_040427045.1. Lineage (NCBI taxonomy): Bacteria > Pseudomonadati > Pseudomonadota > Alphaproteobacteria > Hyphomicrobiales > Rhizobiaceae > Agrobacterium > Agrobacterium vacciniicorymbosi. The sequence goes on along the minus strand of NZ_JBETMF010000021.1, from coordinate 18,103 downwards.
GCGAACTACACGCTGCAAGACGGCAAGGTCTTCGATACGATTTCGCGCACCACGCCGACAGGCGGCAAGGACCTCACCTTCCTGCAACAGCTGCTGTCTGGCGGCACGGCAGGCGCTGGTATCGCAAAGAGCATTCTGGGCCAGAGCGGCAACAACGGCAGCGGCTTCTGATCCAGCAAACGGAAATGCAAAAGCCCGCGAGATGATCGCGGGCTTTTTTGTTTTATGCCTAGGCTCTTTCTCTCCGTCATACCGGCCTTGAGCCGGTATCCAGTAGCCGCGCGTCCGCGTGGCGAAAGGCTCTCTTGCGATCGAGGACTTGATCGCATGGGACCCCGGATCAAGTCCGGGGTGACGGAGAGGAGGAGGCGACGAGTCCATCTCGCTCCCCTAACCCGCACTTGTTCAATGGGCCAGAACCGCCAACAGCAGCAGCGCCACGATGTTGGTGATCTTGATGGCCGGGTTGACGGCAGGACCGGCTGTGTCCTTGTAGGGATCGCCAACCGTATCACCCGTCACGGACGCCTTATGCGCTTCCGAGCCCTTGAGATGCGTCACCCCATCCTTGTCGATGAAGCCATCTTCGAAACTTTTCTTGGCATTGTCCCAGGCACCGCCGCCCGACGTCATGGAGATGGCGACGAACAGGCCGTTGATGATGACGCCTAGCAAGGATGCGCCGAGTGCGGCAAAGGCCGAGGCCTTGGAGCCGGAAATCAGCAACACGCCGAAATAGACGACGATCGGTGCCAGAACCGGTAGCAGCGAGGGAATAATCATCTCCTTGATCGCTGCTTTCGTCAGCAGGTCCACCGCCTTGCCGTAATCCGGCTTTTCGGTTCCCTGCATGATGCCAGGCTTTTCGCGGAACTGGCGGCGGACTTCTTCAACAATGGAGCTTGCCGCCTTGCCGACAGCCGTCATGGCGATGCCGCCGAAGAGGTAGGGAATGAGACCACCGAAGATCAAACCGGCAACCACGTATGGGTTGGACAGGCTGAACGAGATCTCGCCTATATCCTTGAAGTAGGGATAGGTATCGCCATTGGCCGCGAAATAGGACAGGTCGTTGGAATAGGCTGCAAACAGCACCAGTGCACCAAGGCCCGCCGAGCCGATGGCATAACCCTTCGTTACCGCCTTGGTGGTGTTGCCAACGGCATCCAGCGCATCCGTCGCCTTGCGGACATCCGGGTTGAGACCGGCCATTTCGGCAATGCCGCCAGCATTATCCGTTACCGGCCCAAAGGCATCCAGCGCAACGATCATGCCTGCAAGACCAAGCATGGCAGTGACCGCGATGCCAGTGCCAAACAGGCCTGCGAGTTGGTAGGTCGAAATAATGCCGCCGACGATGACGATGGCGGGAAGTGCCGTCGATTCCAGCGACACGGCAAGGCCCTGGATGACGTTGGTGCCATGGCCCGTAACGGAGGCCTGCGCGATGGAGTTGACCGGGCGCTTGTTTGTGCCGGTGTAATACTCCGTAATCACCACGATCAGCGCCGTCACCAGCAGACCGACGAGGCCGCAGAAGAACAGGTTGGTGCCGGTAATATTCATTCCGGCAACGGTGCCGATGGAGCCCCAGCCGATGGTAAGCGAGGTTGCGACCGCAAGACCGGCAACGGAAAAGATACCGGTGGCGATGAGGCCCTTATAGAGCGCACCCATGATGGAGTTGTTGGTGCCGAGCTTGACGAAGAAAGTGCCTGCAATCGAGGTCAGAATGCACACGCCGCAAATTGCCAGCGGATAGAGCATGGCGCTTTCAAGGATCGGCGCACCCGCAAAGAAGATGGCCGCCAGAACCATGGTTGCGACGACGGAGACGGCATAGGTTTCGAACAAGTCCGCAGCCATGCCCGCGCAGTCACCGACATTGTCGCCGACGTTGTCCGCGATGGTGGCGGGGTTGCGCGGATCGTCCTCGGGAATGCCCGCTTCCACCTTGCCGACAAGGTCACCACCGACATCCGCACCCTTGGTGAAGATACCGCCACCCAGACGGGCGAAGATCGAGATCAGCGAGGCACCGAAGCCGAGCGAGACCAGCGCATCGATGACGGCGCGAGAGCCGACCGGATGGCCAAGGCCTGCCGTCAGCACGAGGTAATAAATAGAGACGCCCAAGAGCGCGAGACCGGCCACCAGCATACCGGTGATGGCACCGGACTTGAAGGCGATATCGAGACCCGCCGCTAAGCTATGGGATGCGGCCTGGGCCGTGCGAAGGTTGGCGCGCACCGACACATGCATGCCGACGAAACCGGCAGCGCCTGAAAGCACCGCCCCGATGACGAAGCCGACAGCAGCTTCCGTCGAGAGAAAGAACCAGACAGCGATGGCAACGACGATACCGACGATTGCGATGGTAAGATATTGACGGGCGAGATAGGCCTGCGCGCCCTCCCTGATATAGCCTGCGATTTCCTGCATGCGCTCGCTGCCTTGGTCGGCATCCAGCACGCTTTTCGTTGCCCAGACCGCGTAAACCACGGACAAGACACCGCATAAAATTACCAATGCAATGACGGTCATTCGCACTTACCTCCTGTGTGCCGGGTTCTCACTCCCTCCCCGGCGGGCGAAACCATGCGGGGCGCAGGGTGTAGATCCCTGACGCCAAGGTGAGCCATTTGTTCCCCTCCCAAGGAAAAATGGCCTGCGAGCAGAGATTGCGTTGGCGAAACCCGCCACGTCAAGTCCGAAGATTCACGGCGAATGGCTTATCGCCCTGATTCAGACCGGTTTTTGAACGGGCTTCTGTTTCAGCAATAGGAAAATCAGAAGCAGAAGGCAGGTGCCTGCAACCGGCCAGATGACGAGGTTCATCACCGACCAGCCCCAGGCGGTAAACACCTGTCCCGAGGCGAAGGACCACAGCGCAACGGTGCCGAACAGGACTATATCGTGAAAGCCCTGCACCTTGTCGGCCTCATGCGGGCGATAGCTGGAGGAAACGATGGACGTTGCACCGATGAAGCCGAAGTTCCAGCCGATGCCCAGAAGAATGAGCGCCGCCCAGAAATTCCACAGCTCGATGCCCATATGCGCGACGACGGCGCAGGCCATTAAAACCAGCAACCCGGCGGCAACGACCTTCTCCGCACCGAAACGGGAAATCAGCATGCCGGTGAAGAAGCTTGGCCCGAACATGGCCAGCACATGCCACTGAATGCCGAGCGTGGCCAGTTCCGTCGGAAAGCCGCAGCCTATAACCATGGCCAACGGCGCACCCGTCATCATGAATGTCATCAGCGCGTAGGAGCCGATGCCGCAGACCATGCCGGTGACGAAGCGATGCGTGGTGACGATCTCTTTTAACGGTCGTGCCGGTTGCGAGGCCGATGACGCGCTTTTCAGCTCAGGCAATTTCAAAAACGAAAAGATGATTGCGGCGACGATACCAAGCGGAATGAGCGCTATGAACGCGCCCGCGAAAACCACCGGCGCCAGCAAATCCTTGCCGAATATCGCCAGTTGCGGCCCGACGATGGCCGAGATCACCCCGCCTGCCAGAATCCAGGAAATGGCTTTCGGCTTGTAAAAGGATGGCGAAGCATCCGCTGCGGCAAAACGGATTTTCTGCGTGAAGCCGCCGGAAATGCCGATCAGCAGCAGGCCGAAGGCGAAAAGCCAGAAATCGGAGCGAAAAAGCGCGACCGCCGCCAGCGCTCCACCGGTGGAGCAGAGCAGCGCGCCGAGAATGAACCCGGTCTTGCGCCCGAGAAACCGGGCTGCGAGAGCAACGGCGATGGCACCGAGAGCGACGCCGATATTGAAGCCGGTGAGCGGTGCTGTGGCCAGAGACTTGTCCGCACCGAGAAGCTGATAACCCGCCAGCGCGCCGATGGAAAAGCTGAGCGGCGCGGCAGAGCCCATGATGGCCTGCGCCATGGTGAGCAGGAAGACATTGCGCTTGGCTTCGTTCAGTTGATGTTCAAGTCCTGGAACAGAAACAGCGCTCATGTCTTCCTCGAATGTTTCTTAGCGCTTTGCCTCGCCGCGCACCTGCTTGGCAATGCGGTCTAACACCGCATTGACCAGTTTCGGCTCGTCATGTTCGAAAAACGCGCGGGCGATTTCAACATATTCTGTGACGATCACAGCCACCGGAACATCCTTGCGCTCCAGAACTTCGAAGGTTCCTGCGCGCAGGATTGCACGAACGGTGGTGTCCAGACGCGACAGCGGCCAGTCTTCCTGAAGGGCAGAGCGCACCAGCGGGTCGATCTTGGTCTGGTCGCGCACGACGCCAGCGACGATGGAACGGAACCACGACGGATCAGCCTTCAGATAGGTCTCGCCGTCTACTTCCTGACCAAGCCGATGTGCCTCATATTCGGCGACGACTTCCATCACACCGGTGCCGCCAACATCCATCTGGTACAGCGCCTGCACGGCAGCAAGACGCGCAGCGCCGCGCTGGTTAACAGGCTTCGTGGACGGCTGGCGAGGCTCGGAACCATTTTCGGTGTTGGTCATGCTCTTAGCCACCCAGTTTTTTCTTCAGTTCGATCATGGTCAGCGCTGCACGGGCTGCAAAGCCGCCCTTGTCCTTGTCGGAGCGGCGAACGCGTGCCCAGGCCTGATCTTCGTTTTCGACAGTCATGATGCCGTTGCCGATGGCCAGCGATTCACTGACGGCGAGGTCCATCAGCGCACGCGAGGATTCGTTGGAAACGATATCGAAATGGTAGGTTTCGCCACGGATGACCATGCCGAGTGCGACAAAGCCATCATATTCCGTGCCGTCATTATCCGCACCATCCAGCGCCATGGCGATGGCAGGTGGAATTTCCAGCGCGCCCGGAACGGTGATGATGTCATAGGTGGCGCCCGTTTCATCGAGCGCAAATTTCGCGCCATCGAGAAGAGCATCGGCCATATCGTCATAAAAACGTGCTTCCACGATGAGAAGGTGAGGCTTGGACATGGGGATTTCCTGAAAAGCTGCGCCGGATCATCCCGGCTTTTGGCGCGGTCAAACCATGGCTGGCGTGCTTTAGCAAGCATTTTTCGCGCATGGCAGGTTCGAGGAACCGCACAGCACCGTAAAATTCCATGGTTTGATCGCAACAAGAATCTGATTAGATTCGGGAAATAACCCCAGGAGTTCAGGTTGGTCACCATCCCGACAATCGAAACATCGCGCCTTCTTTTGAGGCCGCACCACATGGATGACTTCGCAGACTATGTCGCGCTCTGGGCTGATCCAGACGTGGTGCGCTACATCGGCAGCGCGCCGTCCACCCGTGAGCAGACCTGGGCGAGGCTCCTGCGCGCTGCGGGTCACTGGCACCACCTCGGCTTCGGCTTTCTCATCATTGAAGAGAAAGAAAGCGGCAAACTGATCGGCGAAGCGGGCTTCCACGAAGTCCGCCGAAACATCACACCCTCAATCGAAGGTACGCTGGAAACCGGCTGGCTGCTGTCTCCAGACAGCCACGGCAAGGGTTATGCTTTTGAGGCGCTCACCGCATTGGTCGAATGGGCCGAGAACACGTTTCCCGAGATGGCCATGACTGCCATCATCCACCCTGAAAACGGCCCCTCACTGAAGCTGGCCGGCAAGCTTGGTTTTGTCGAGACCGCCCGCACGAACTACAATGGCGAAATCGTCATTCTTTCGCGGACGGAAACTCCGCAAGTCTAGCGGCATAACGCGCCATCGTATCGACTTCGAAATTCACAAAATCGCCCGCCTGCCGGTCACCCCATGTGGTGACGGAGAGCGTGTGACGGATGAGAAGGACGTCGAAATCCGTGCCGTTAACGGCGTTGACCGTAAGCGACGTGCCATCAAGCGCGATGGAGCCCTTTGGCGCGACGAACTTCGCCAGATGCTCGGGCGCACGCAGGCGAATGCGCACCGCCTCCCCCTCCGGTTCGATCGACAATATCTCGGCCTTGTCATCCACATGACCAGAGACGATATGACCGCCGAGTTCGTCACCGATTTTCAGCGCGCGTTCGAGATTGACGCGGGTGTCCTTGGTCCAGCTTGCAATCGTGGTCAGGCGAAGCGCCTCTTCCCATGCCTCGACCTCGAACCAGCGCTCGTTGCTTCCCGTCTCGGGCAGCTTCGTCACTGTCAGGCACACGCCGCCATGGGAAATCGATGCGCCGATATCGATGGTCTTGGGATCGTAATTGGTCGCAACGCGCAAACGCACGCCTTCCGGCAGCGTCTCCAGCTCAGACACGGTTCCAACATCGGTAACAATTCCGGTAAACATCAAAGCGGCCTTTCAAATTCAAAGCAGCGATCCGGCCCGTAAGCGGTCTCGCCGACAAAAGTAAAGTCGTGTGGGATATCGGCGCGGTTGAGCGGGGTTTCAAGACCGCCCGCGCCGATGATAATGGGGCTTTCAAACAATAGGATACGATCTACGAGACCAGCGTCTAGGAAAGATTTTGCGATGTGGGCGCCACCTTCGACGAGAAGTTCCGACATCCCGCGGTTGGCGAGAATGGTGAGGAGGGATTGGAGGGTTGGGATGGTGAGGACTTCGACGCCTGAGGATTCGAGTTGTTGGCGTTTGTGGGCAAAGACCCCCTCTGGCCTGCCGGCCATCTCCCCCACAAGGGGGGAGAAACCCGGAGCGATGCCCTGCTCAGTATTTGTCGTTGCAGGCTGGGATACGAGGGCTGAGATAGTCTGAAACGCTTGCGGCTGGTCTGTCTCCCCCCTCGTGGGGGAGATGCCCGGCAGGGCAGAGGGGGTCTTAGCCCCAACCACAGCCACCACCGTCTTCACATCCCCAGCCGTCCGCACCAGCTTCGACCCCAACGGCAACTCCAACCGCCGATCCAGCACAATCCGCACCGGCGAACGATGCTCCAGCCCGGCAATCCGCACCGTCAATTCCGGATCATCCGCAATCGCCGTTCCAATCCCAACCAGAATAGCATCACACCGCGCCCGCAATTCATGCACTGCCTGACGCGAATCCGGCCCGGTGATCGCCACCTGCCCTTCCCCAACGCGACCGATCATGCCATCGGCGGAAACAGCAAGTTTCAAAATCACATGCGGGCGGTTCTTCACCTTTCGCGTGAGATACCCGGCCAGGACACGCTCGCCCTCAGCACGCATCAAACCAGTCTCGACTTCGATGCCCGCATCACGCAAAATCTGGTAACCGCGCCCGGAAACGCGTTCATCCGGGTCATCCACGGCGACGACCACGCGCGCCACGCCGAAATCCACCAGCGCATTGGCGCAGGGTGGCGTTTTGCCGAAGTGGGAGCATGGTTCGAGGGTGACATAGGCGGTCGATCCCCTCGCCGCATCGCCTGCGATTTCCAGCGCCTGACGCTCCGCATGTGGGCGACCGCCAATGGCGGTTACGGCTTCGGCGATGATCTCCCCATGTTTGACGAGAACGCAGCCGACGGAGGGGTTGGTATCGGTGAGACCTGTATGGCTGCGGGAAATCTCGATTGCCCGTGCCATGAACCGTTCATCATCGGCACGGGTCGTCATAACTACTTCCCGGCGTCCGTGTCACGCGCAATCTTGGCGTTGATCTCGGCGATGACGTTTTCGAAATCTTCAGCATGGCTGAAGTCGCGATAGACCGAGGCGTAGCGCACGAAGGCCACGTCATCGAGGCTTTTCAGCGCTTCCAGCACCTGCAGGCCGATTTCTTCCGATGGAATTTCTGTCTCGCCGGAGCTTTCCAGACGACGCGCAATGCCGGAGACCGCACGCTCTATGCGATCACGATCCACCGGGCGCTTGCGCAGTGCGATCTCGAAAGACCGCACCAGCTTTTCGCGGTCGAAAGGCAGCTTGCGGCCGCTCTTCTTGATGACCATCAGCTCGCGCAACTGCACGCGCTCATAGGTCGTGAAGCGACCGCCGCAATCCGGGCAAATGCGCCGCCGGCGGATGGAGGTGTTATCCTCCGCCGGACGCGAGTCCTTGACCTGCGTATCTTCCGAGCCGCAAAAAGGGCAGCGCATCTGCGATCCTTCCTTAGAGGTACGGGTACATCGGGAAACGGTCTGTCAGTGCGACGACCTTTTCACGAACCGCAGCTTCGACGCTGGCATTGCCTTCATCCGAATTGGCAGCCTTGAGACCGTCAAGCGTCTCAACGATGAGCTTGCCGATTTCGCGGAATTCCGCTTCCTTGAAACCGCGTGTCGTGCCAGCCGGTGTGCCGAGGCGCACGCCCGAAGTCACGAACGGCTTTTCAGGGTCGAACGGAATGCCGTTCTTGTTGCAGGTGATGTAGGCGCGACCGAGTGCTGCTTCCGCCCGCTTGCCGGTGGCGTTCTTCTTGCGAAGATCGACCAGCATCAGGTGGTTGTCGGTGCCGCCGGAGACGACATCGAGACCGCCATCGACCAGCGTTTCGGCCAGAACCTTGGCGTTCTTGACGACCTGTGCGGCGTAGTCCTTGAACTCAGGCTTCAACGCTTCACCGAAGGCAACTGCCTTGGCGGCGATGACGTGCATCAGCGGGCCGCCCTGCAAGCCGGGGAACACAGCCGAGTTGAACTTCTTGGCCAGATCTTCGTCGTTGGTCAGGATCATGCCGCCGCGCGGGCCGCGAAGCGACTTGTGCGTGGTGGTGGTGGCAACGTGGCAATGCGGGAATGGCGATGGATGCTGACCACCGGCGACCAGACCGGCGATGTGCGCCATGTCGACCATCAGGTAAGCGCCGACTTCATCGGCAATCTCGCGGAAACGCTTCCAGTCCCAAATGCGGGAGTAAGCCGTGCCGCCAGCCAGAATGAGCTTCGGCTTGGTTTCCTTGGCCTTGCGCTCGACTTCATCCATATCCAGCAGGTTGTCGCCTTCACGGACGCCGTAGGACACGACGTTGAACCATTTGCCGGACATGTTGACCGGCGAACCGTGCGTCAAGTGACCACCAGAGTTCAGGTCGAGGCCCATAAACGTATCGCCCGGCTGAAGCAGTGCGAGGAATACGGCCTGGTTCATCTGCGAACCGGAGTTCGGCTGAACGTTGGCGAAGTTGACACCGAACAGCTTCTTGGCGCGTTCGATTGCCAGTTCTTCGGCAATGTCAACGAACTGACATCCGCCGTAATAGCGCTTGCCTGGATAACCCTCGGCATATTTGTTGGTCATGATCGAACCCTGCGCTTCGAGCACGGCGCGGGAAACGATGTTTTCCGAGGCGATCAGTTCGATCTCGTGGCGCTGACGACCGAGCTCCTTCTCGATCGCGCCAAAGATATCTGGATCGACGTCGGCGAGCGGACTGGAGAAGAAGGCATCTGTATTCGTCATGATGAAAGCTCCTGAAACAGTAATGCGATGGCGTCTTAACGCCCTGCCCTTTCAAGAGCAAGACAGCCAGCGAGATTTGCCCGTCAAACTGCGACCTTCCGCATAAATATTCGCTTCAGGCCACAAACAAAAAAGCCGCGCTTGGGAAAACGCGGCTTTTGGAATGTCTGATGGGACAGATCAGTTGCGCGGCAACAGATCGTCATCAATGGAGCCGGAAGGCTGCTCCTGCGTATTTGTGGTGTTCAGCGCCAGTTCGGCATTGCCATCCTTGCTGTAGATATCGTCGCGGAACTGCACCACGCCATCGCGTGTGGACCACGCGGTGATGTAGACGAAGTACACCGGAATTTCCTGCGCCAGCTTGATCGGCGTGTTGACGCGGGTGGCGATGACGCGTTCGATTTCCTGACGCGACCAGCCGGGCGTGTCACGCAGCATCCACGATGTCAGGTCGCGCACGTTCTGCACACGAACACAGCCGGACGATTCGAAACGCATCAGCTTGTTGAACAGGCCCTGCTGCGGCGTGTCGTGCATGTACTCGTTGTTCGGGTTGTGGAAGTTGATCTTGGTCGAGGACATGGCGTTGTTCTTGCCCGGGTCCTGACGGAACATCAGGTTCGGAGCCTTAGGTGCGTTCCAGTCGATCGTCGTCGGAGACACTTCCTGCCCGCGACCATCCAGAAGGCGAATATTATTGCGCTCCAGATAGGTCGGGTCCTTCTGCATCAAAGGAACAATGTCCTTTTCGATGATCGAGCGTGGAGCCGTCCAATAAGGGTTGAGAATGATCTCGTAAATCTTGGAGTTGATGATGTGCGTCGGGCGGCTGTCGCGACCGACAACGGCTGTATTGCGCAGCACAACGCGATTGTTCTCGACAGCCTCAATCGACGCCGCCGGAATGTTCACCATCACATGGCGCGGACCGAGATCGCCCGACATGGTGTTGATACGAACGAGGTTGGTCTGAAGCTGTCCGAGGCGAACCTGCGCCGGAACGTTCAGCGCCTTCAGCGTAAATTCGCCGATAACGCCGTCTGCCGGAAGACCGTGACGCGCCTGGAAGCGCTTCAGGGCACCATCGACGTAGGAATCGAATGCGCTGGAAATGCCTGCTTCACGCGGCAGGTCGCCTGAAATCATCAGACGCTGGCGCAGGGCCTGCACGGATGGATCGCTGACGCCGATCTGGAGGCGCTGCTGGCTTGGCGGAACATCCGGCCAGCCACCGTTGGAAACGATCTGCTGATACTGCATCATCGCCTGCTGAACGAAGGCTGGCGATTCCGGGCTGAGAACCGGCGTGTTGGACGCAACACCAACAGCGGCGCGCGACGAGTTGGCATCGAACTGATCGTCCCAGTTACCGCGACGCGACGATCCAATCAGATCGTTGAACGCATCCTGCGCAAATGCGGGCGCGGCGAGAGCCACGGCACCAAGGGAAACGGCAGACCGCAACATCGCGCGCCGTGAAATCACTTCTGGGACGATTTTCTTTGTCATTTTACCTACCAGCCACTTTATCAGGCATCTTAAACAATGCCTAAAACAACATCGTTAACAAACACGTATAGACGCGCCTGCCGGCAGGACTTACTCGATGCGAACTATGGATGACGCATGACGCGAACACAGGAGAAACCGCCGGCTCCTAGCTTGTGGCGGTCCCATACCAATATGGCCAATTCGTGTCACCTGAAGGCATCTCACGAAGCTGTGTCGGCGTGTGATTTTCAGGCTGCACCGCACAAAAATGCAACAAGCCGGATGCTTGCGGCATCCGGCTTTGCTTGAAGGCTGATTATATCGGGCAATTACAGGCGGTAAGCGATGCTGTCGTTCCAGAAACGGTCCAGACGCTGGAGCATCTTGTTCATTTCCGCGAATTCGCCAGTACCGATGCCGCCGACCTTTTCGATGGAGCCGATGTGGCGCTCATAGAGGCCTGCTACGGTTTCTGCGATGTCCTGGCCCTTTTCGGTCAGGCTGATGCGAACCGAGCGGCGGTCGATGCGGGAGCGCTGGTGGTTGATGAAGCCGAGGTCTACCAGCTTCTTGACGTTGTAGGACACGTTGGAGCCGAGGTAGTAGCCACGCGAGCGGAGTTCGCCAGCGGTCAGTTCTGAAGTACCGATGTTGAAAAGCAGAAGCGCCTGAACTGCGTTGACATCATCGCGACCCTGACGGTCGAACTCGTCCTTGATGACATCGAGAAGGCGGCGGTGGAGGCGCTCGACCAGGTGGAGCGATTCCATGTAGAGAGAGCGGATGGTTTCGTCCTGAGCGTCGGAAACGATGGCCTGTGGCTTTGCTTTGCTATTGATCATGACTGCCTCACTGTTTTGTTTGGCGGTGTTTGATTTGTTTCCCGCCTTGAGAGGAAATCTAAGCAATGCGCATAAAATTCTACTTAAAATGCACGATTAATGAATGGTTACTTGCATGTTCCGCTTTTGATGAAGCTTGTACCAAATCCAAATCGCGCCACAATCGGATCATATTTTTCAATGACTTACGGGGAAAAATCGGGGAAAAATCGGGCTGAATTGCTTTAATTTTATGGTAAATCAATTCTTGAGCGCTCATCGTTTTGGCGCGCATCCAGCCAAAAAGCGACCTGGAATAGTATATAAACGGTTGATACGATGCCGTGCATGACCGGTACCATGGTGTTGTGTCCGTAGATATTCGGCCAGACCTTATACATGGCGATCTGGGTTCCGGCACCGATGACCCACATGACAGCACCCCAGGAGGCGCCGAGCCACAGCCCAAGCGCTGCCACGGGGAAAATGACGGCAAGGCTGGTGCCAGCCACGCGCCAAGGCATGTTGAGCATATCGAAGCGCGCCTGCCCGTTCAGCGAGTAGCCGGTCAGCATCGCCCAATATTGCAGCCCGAACCAGAAACACGATAAGGCGACCAGCCTCAGGAAGGTGAGGTAGAGGATTTCCGCAAACGGCATTTTGGGATGAGGCAGAGAATCAGGTTCCATGGCGCAAAGATACTGACCTGTTGGGGATGCGACCAGCAGATATTGCTCTGCGGCACCGCAACTGTCAAAGCCCCGCAACGATCTGCCGCATTCGCATGTGCCTTACATTGTGTTATGGGCCACTCTTGATGGAACGACTTTTGGGCGCAGTCACATCCGCACCCCTTATTCCTGTGCTTCTCACAGGAAGCCAGTCGTGGCGCTTCTGCGCTGCGCGGGAATGAGGGTGAGCGAAGTGGCCACGTCCAAACAGCGGCGTCCCATACCGTCGGTATGAGTGACGCAGCATTTGGAAAGGCAAATGTAAATGAACGACAAGACACATTTGGTGGATCACATTACCGGCCACCGCCGCATGCGCAGAAATCGCAAGGCAGACTGGACGCGACGTTTGGTGCGCGAGAACCAGTTGACGGTGGATGACCTCATCTGGCCCGTGTTCATCGTGCCTGGCACCAATATCATCGAGCCTATTCCGGCCATGCCGGGCGTGAACCACATGAGTGTGGACCGGCTGGTGGAGGCGGCGAAAGAGGCTGCTGATCTCGGTATTCCCGCCATCGCGACCTTCCCCAATATCGAAATGGACCTGCGCGACGAGACAGGATCGCAGTCGCTGGAGGCCAACAACCTCATCAATCAGGCCACCGCCGCCATAAAAAGGTCTGTCGGCAACATTGGCGTCATCACCGATGTGGCGCTGGACCCCTTCACCAGCCACGGCCATGACGGCATTTTGCGTGGCGACGATATCGTCAACGACGAGACCGTGGATCAGGTCGTCAAGGCCGCGATCATGCAGGCAAATGCAGGTGCCGATATCATTTCACCATCAGAGATGATGGATGGCCGCATCGGCGCCATTCGTCGCGGGCTCGACGCTGCCGGGCACCAGAATGTCGGCATCATGGCTTATGCCACCAAGTTTTCCTCCGGCTTTTACGGCCCCTACCGCGAGGCGATCTGTACCAGCGGCCTGCTGAAGGGTGACAAGAACAGCTATTACATCAACCCCGCCAACGGCATGGAAGCAATGCGCGATGCAGCGCTTGACGTGGAAGAAGGCGCAGACATGCTGATGGTCAAGCCCGGCCTGCCCTATCTCGATATCTGTTGGCGCCTGAAGGAAGCATTCGGCCTTCCGACCTTCGCCTATCAGGTGTCCGGCGAATACACCCAGATCAAGGCCGCCGCCATGAATGGCTGGATAGACGGCGAACGGGTGATGATGGAAACGCTGCTGTGCTTCAAACGCGCAGGCTGCGATGGCATCTTGACCTACTTCGCGATCGAGGCCGCCAAAAAACTCGCCAAGGGTTGAACAGGGCGATCATTGCATTGCACGGTTTCGATACCATATTATTTCCCGAATAGGAGAAACCGTCGATGAGCCTCGACCCGAATACCACGTATGTCCCCACCGAAGACTGGCGCGCCTATAGCGGCGTGCTGAGCCGTCGCGTGTTTGCGTTCATCATCGATTACATGATCGTGCTGCTGCTGTGCATTCCCGCCGCCGTGATCGTATTCTTTCTCGGTGTCATCACGCTCGGCCTCGGCTTCTTTCTTTATCCGGTCCTCTTCTTCGTCGTCGCCGTGCTTTATTTCGGCATGACGCTGGGCAGTTCCGCACAGGCAACGCCCGGAATGCGGGCCATGGGCATTGCCATGGCGCGCACGGATGGAAGACGAATCGATTTCCTGCTGTCCACCGTGCACATCGCGCTGTTCTGGATCATGAACTCCATTCTGACGCCGCTGATCCTGCTGGCAGGCCTGTTTACGGAGCGTTCGCGCCTCATCCATGACTTTCTTCTGGGAACAGTCATGATCCGGACAACCTGAACATCAAAAAAGCCGTTTCGGCGGCTTCAATTTGATGTGCACCACACATCTGCCAGTTGACGTTTTGCGGCTTTTTGTCATTCTGATACAGAGGCTTGACTGAGGCTTACTGGCGAAGGGAGCGATCAGGGTTCGATGAACACGCAGGCGACGCCTTCTCCGCAATTTTATCTGACAGCACCGGCCACCTGCCCTTACCTGCCCGGCCAGCTGGAGCGGAAGGTATTCACGCATCTCGTCGGGCCACGCGCTGCCGAAATGAACGATCTTCTGACCCAGGGCGGCTTTCGCCGCTCTCAGAATATCGCCTACCGCCCAGCCTGCGAAAACTGCCGCGCCTGTGTTTCCGTGCGCATTCTGGCGGAACGTTTCATCCCCACCAAATCCATGCGCCGCGTGCTGGGCTACAACAGCGATTTGGTCGCGAGTGTTCATCAGGCTGAACCATCCACCGAACAGTTCTCCCTCTTCCGCCGTTATCTTGACCACCGCCACCAATCTGGCGGCATGTCGGATATGTCAGCACTGGATTACGCGGTCATGGTGGAAGACACCCATGTCAACACCCGCATCATCGAGTACCGCAAGCGCGAGCCGGGTGCTGGTATCGATGACAGCAAGCGCGGTGAACTCGTGGCCGTGGCGCTGACCGATACGATGAGCGACGGGCTTTCAATGGTCTATTCCTTCTTCAACCCGGAGTTCGAAAAGCGCTCTCTCGGTACATTCCTCATTCTCGATCACATTGCCCGCACCCGCACGCTTGGCCTGCCACATGTGTACCTTGGCTACTGGGTCGATGGCTCCGAGAAAATGGGCTACAAGACCCGCTACCATCCGCAGGAGCATCTGACGCCACGCGGTTGGGAACTTTACGAGCCAACGGCTCCCACGACATGACGACGAGCAGGAAAACGCGTGCCTTCAAGATTTAAGATCGTCCTCACCGCAGGCGCCCTGCTCACACTGCTCGCAACCTCCACCTATGCCCAAACCAGCTGGACGCCCGCAGAGCAGGTCAAGACCTACGCCATCACAGGCAATTCCGGCATCGATCTCTACCGCTCCATCGGCGAGCGCGGTCCGCAGGCGGGTGTACAGGCGGTTGCTCACACGACATTCAAACTCACATGGCGGCGCGACTATCGCCCGCAGCCGGACGGCGCCTGCGTGCTGGCAACTGCACGCCCGAACCTGACCATCATCTACACATGGCCAAAAGCACCGGCAAAACTTCCGCCGGATGTTTCAGCAAGCTGGCAGCGCTTCATTTCCGGCGTTGAAAAGCACGAGCGCGTACATGGCGAGCATATTCTCGACATGGTCAAGAAGATCGAAGCCTATAGCGTCGGCTTGCGCGCGGAGGATGATCCTAAGTGCCAGAAGGTACGCGCCGTTCTACAACAGCGGCTGGGCGAGCTTTCCAACGAACAGCGCCAGCGCGGGCGGGATTTCGACAAAGACGAGCTTTCGAATGGCGGTGCCGTGCACCAGCTCATTCTGGCCTTGGTCAACGGGCCGTAACGCGCACGGATTACTCCGCCGCCTCACCCTTCAGCACCGGTTCGGCCAATATCGCGACCTCCAGCTCGTAGGAATAACCTTCCAGCATCGTATAGGCCTGCTCGATAACCTCGATTTGTGTCTCGGCATTGCGAATGGCATCGGCAATGGACTGGCTGCGGGCACGCAGCATGGAGCCCAACACATCCGTCTCCGGCTTGCGACCAAGACGATCCATATGCTTGCGCACTCGGGCGCGGTGGCGCTCCAGTTCGAGAATATGAAAGCGGCTTTTGAGAATATCATCCGTCAGCTTGCGACGCATGGCCGCCACGGGATCGAAGCTGCCGGGCTCGCGCTCATCCAGAATGAATTCGTTGACCAGCGTTTCCAGCATCAGCAAGCCTTTGAGGTCTTTGGCATCAGCCAGTTGCGGGTCATAGCCCGTATCGTCGAAAACCTTGCGGCGTACCGGGTCTTTCAGCAGATCATAGGCCAGTTGCAGCCTGGCGAACTGGTCCGCATCTCCGCCGCTGTCCGGATGGGCGCTCTTGGCCACCTTGCGATAGGCAGACTTGATCGTTGCCTCATCGGCATCGCGCTCAACACCCAGCAAAACATAAGGATCGATCACCGAAACACCTGCACTCGCATTCTCGAAAACAGCCTTTGCCCGCAAGGGACAGAGATGGCTCAAGCGGGATCATACGAAATTTTCCCGGCCCAAGGCACCCCTCTGTTGTGGTTTTGAACGCAAAACGACATTCGCCCCTTCGCTTTCACCAACCGCGATACGCCATTGCCCGCAAATTTGTCCACCGCATGGCGGGCGCGAAAACGCCGCCGACAAATATGTGGAAAGCGCGCCCGGAAGATCTACCGAGGCCGGGTTATGCGCTGCTTTCAAGGGGTTATGGCGCATTGCCCGAAACCGGTGTACTTTAGAAATAACTTCTGGAGGGAGGGTAACAACAATGTCGGAAACGATAAGCCAGACGGTTTCAGATTACGTGCAGGCAATGACGTATGCCGATGCCGGATTGCTGCGGGATGTCTTCGATCCCCGCGCCAGCATCGTCGGCAATTACGAAGGCGCAACCGAATGGCTGTCGCTGGAAGATTTTATCCACCAACTCCGCTCCGCCGATCAGGGCCTGCAGGAACAACACTCCGAATTCGAAATCCTCGGCATAGACAAAACCGGCGACACCGCCTCCGTAAAACTCACCACCCGCTTCTCCGGCATGGGTTTTTCCGAATATCTCTCGCTTCTGGAACGCGACAAAAACTGGACCATCGTCCACAAGCTCTACTACCTCACGGAATGACAGCGACCCTCACCCGCAAAAACGCACCATTTTTTCGGCCCCCAAATGAAATTTCCACTTTACACGACCAGAGAATCTGATAATTCCACCCGCACTGGATTGCCCTTGTAGCTCAGTTGGTAGAGCACCTGATTTGTAATCAGGGGGTCACGAGTTCGAACCTTGTCGGGGGCACCAGTATTTTCAATCACTTAGGTGATTTTTTCCCTTAATCCATGTCGCTTCGTGTTGCGCTCCAATCACCTTGGTTTCCGGGCATTTCCGTTGGCTCTCGGCTACTCCACGCGACATGCACTACAACATGCGACGTGGTCGAAGTCTTCATTTGTATTCTTTCCACGAAGCCTTCAATTCACCGTCCAGCGCTTGAACCGCTCGTTGGACAAACTTGATATTTGGCTTCCACCTGCGCCAGCATTGATTTCGAAAATACCTTCCCGACTTGCTTGCTTCGTCAAGGTCTCGAAGGGTCCAACCTATTTCTTCAATCCTTCCCAGGATCGCGTCCATCACCGGCTTTCCGGTCTTGAGGTACTTGTGCCGGTATGTCCCGCTTATTCGATGATATCTGGCACGTGTTGAGATAGAGGCCCACGTTAAATCTGGAAACTCCGCCATGATCTCCACGCGCGTGGCCTTATGGTGGTAGAGCCGCCGAAGCTTGCTCAATTCCGATGCCTTCCATTCGTGGCGCTCTCGCTTCATAGCGAGTTTCGCACAACGACGATATACGGAGACCTTGGTTCGATGAGGCAGTGCAACTCGCATTTTGCGATGGTCTGGATAGTTTGAGCGTAGCACTTCGTCCCCTTCATCGGTCCAAAGCTTGTCGCCTTTCATCGTCGTGCCAGCTTTGAGCATACGCGCCTTGGTTTCCTGACCGAAAATCGCGTTTCTGGTGAGTTGAGTTAGGTTCATAGCTGTTCTCCTGTCCGATGCACGCAAATCCGCTTCCGTGACACCAAGAAGACACCAGTCAGATATCCACAATATCCACGTAACGTTTCCCCATATTCCCCAGACCTTGACACACACGTGTAGTCTGCCACGTTGCGCGGATAAATAGAGGGGGGGGGGGGGGGGGGGGGGGGGGGGGGGGGTGTAGGTGTTTTTGTTTTTTTTGATGAGATGGGGGGGGGGTGG